>CAZKDZ010000129.1:0-12701 GCA_964551635.1 uncultured bacterium
GCTTCTAAGCAAAGGAGAATTAAGTGAACGGGTTTGTTCTTGCCGCGTTGCTCACGGGCGTGATGATATTCGAATCCTCCATCGCCCAGGCGGGCGGATGGACGCAGCCGAAGGGTAAGGGGTATTTCAAACTCAGCCAACAGGTAATCAGCGCGGAGTCGCTTTTCATCGCAGATGGATCGAAGACCGAGATCCCGACCGTGAGTGGCTATACGACAAGCCTTTACGGTGAATTCGGCGTGACTGACCGGGTGACGCTGGTGGGCTACATGCCGGTCTATACGCACTTCGGCGTGGACGCCGAGGGGTTCGATTCAACGACCGGTGTTGGCGATGGGGACGCAGGTGTCAGGATCGGGATTCTGACAGAACGACCAACGGTGGTCAGTCTGCAGGCCATGGCAGGATTGCCGCTGGGCAAATCGGGGGGGGATATCGTCCTCTGGACAGGCGACGGTGAATTCAATCAACATGTTTCCCTTCAAGCAGGCCATTCGCTCTATCCCGCACCGGCCTATCTGATAGGCGAGATCGGATACAACAACCGAAAGAGCAGTGACAATCGCGATGACAATTACGCGGACGAGTTGCGATATAGCCTGCAGGCTGGATATACGATCGCCGAGCGAATCGGCGTCTCGGTCTGGCTCCGCGGGGTCGAAGCCCTCGACAGAGCAGACGATGAGTTTCACCCGCGCAACGATCTCGAGTACCTGTCCTTTGGATCCCAGATCGATTTCCATGTTTCTCCCAACGCGGGAATTACCGCCGGCATGTCGAGGTTCACTCGAAGCCACAACCTGCTCGATGCCCCTGTCTGGGAAGTCGGGTTGTTCCTGAAACTGTAGATCGTTGCCGGCCGATCTCGACTTTGACGCGGTGTCGACAGAATCATTAACGCGGCGGCCTGCCCCGCGATGTCAGACCGCTCAATGCCGCACTGAATTACAACGGGAATCCGGGCATGTCGTGTTGCTGACCGGCGACGGAGCGGGTTACGTTGAAGGCGCGGGATCCCATAGACGTCCATCGTTTCAACGGCGGCAAGCGGATCGTAATTGACCTGCGGCCCGTGATATCGTATCATGAGAGCATTATGCCATCATAAAATGATTGCATCTCATGGAGGATGTGCGCCGTGGCGGATGGTCTGAAGAGTATGACCCTGCGCGGGCTGGACCCCCGGCTCGCCGCCAAATTGCGGGAGGTGGCCAGTCGGGAAGGAAAGAGCATGAACCAGACGGCTCTGGACGCATTGCGACAACAGTTCGGATTGGACAAGCCACGCCGGTTCACCGGGGTCCATAGCGACCTGGACCACCTGTTCGGACGCTGGGACGAGAATGAGTTTGCCCGAATCCAGGGGAAGATCGACTCCGAGCGACGCATCGATCCGAAACTTTGGCAGTGAACGAATTCCTGATCGATACCAATATCTACTCGCACGCCATGCGCGCGGAACCGGCGGTTGTGCCACTGCTGCAGCGAGCTTCCCGAATCGTGATGAGTTCGATCAGCATCGGAGAGCTGCTGTCGGGCTTCAGAGGCGGGATCCGGGAGCGCAAGAACCGCGATGAGCTGGCCGAATTCCTTGATACGCCACGCGTGGAGATCTGCGTCGTCAGCGAGGATACAGCCGAGTTCTACGCCGAGATTCTGGACGGGTTGAGGCGTGCCGGGACCCCGATCCCGACAAACGATATCTGGATCGCGGCTCAGACCATGGAGCACGGCCTGCGGCTGGTCTCGATGGACCGCCACTATGCATCCGTGCCGGGATTGCTTCTTCTTTCGCCGGAGGCGCCGACGCCGCAAGGGTAACAGGGAGAGCGGGACGAACATTCCGCAAGTTGATCCATTCTAGAGATTGAATCAGGCCGCATACGCCGTTGCCCGGACGCGGTCCATTTGCGACGACTTACCCAATGCCCAGGACCGGTTTCGAAGATATCCGATTCGTCCGCCTCAATGCCGAGGTCATTCCGGTCAATCCGACCGAGGCGGCGCTGTACAGGCATTACGGTATCACGCCTGTCCTGGTGGACGCATACGAACCGGACGACATCATTGCGCACGTTGCGGATTGCGACGCCCTGGCCGTGGTATCGGCGTCCCTTCCCGAAACGGTCATCAAGAGCCTCACCAGATGCACGATCATATCCCGTCTCGGCAACGGTACGGACAAGATTGACGTCGAGACCGCCACCCGTGAAGGTATTGTGGTCTCCAACGTCCCGACGTTCTGCAACGATGAGATGGCCGACCACGTCATGGCCTCCCTGCTCGCCCTTGCCCGGCGAATTCCCGCAATGTCGCGGCACTTTTACGCCGGCAGATATCAGAAAGCGCGAGACGAAGGTCTCAGGCTTCAACGCATTTCGGGTCTCACGCTCGGTCTGATCGGCTTCGGCGCTTCGGCCAAGGCTGTCGTGAGACGGGCGAGGCCATTCGGTCTGAATATCCTTGCCACCAGGAAGAACCTGCGTGCGCCGCGGGACGAGGCCGATGCCCTTGGCGTACGGATGGTGGACCTCGACACGTTGTTGTCGGAGTCGGACTTCGTCTCTCCGCATCTGCCCTTGACTCGTGAGACCTATCGCCTGTTGGACGCGCCCACCCTCAGGAAGATGAAAGCAGGTTCCTTTTTCATCAATACCTGCCGGGGGGCCATCACGGACGAAGGCGCCCTCGCCGACCTGCTTCGATGCGGACACCTGGGGGGCGCTGCCATCGACACTTTCGACGACATCGAAATCTTCGGCGAACAGGAGGCGCCGCCCGACCATCCGCTCGCCCGGCTCGACAATGTGATCCTGACCCCGCATATCTCGGGCCTGTCCGTGCAGGCCGGCCAGGACGTGGCGATCACGGGCGTGGAGAACCTCGTTTCGGTACTCAACAGCCGCTGGCCCAATCCGGACAACATCGTCAACACCGGCGTTCGCCCGCGGCTCCTGCTGAAGGAACACGATTCCGCTTTGTTCGATCATCGAGAGGACAGGGCGCTGCAAGCCCGGAATTGATCGGGCAGGGGTCCGGAACTCAGAATCCGCCGCAATGGTCATCGTCACGGCGTCAGATAAGAAACCTCAGGAGATTATTTCCATGGCAAAACAGGTGAGCCCCGAACCCTTTTACTCAATGTCCCGCCGCGCCGGCGATCTGCTGTTTCTCTCCGGCTTCGGCCCCGTCGAGGGTGCCGAGGTCGTTGGGAAAAATATCGAGGAACAGACCGTCTTCACGATGGACAACATGGTGCAGGTGCTCGAAAGCGAAGGCGCCACCTTCGACGACGTCGTCCGCGTCAACGTCTTCCTCCTGGACATGGCGGACCGCGACGGATTCAATCGCACCTACATGCGGTACTTCAAAAACAGGAGCCGGATGCCCACCAGGCGTCTCGTCGGCGCCGGTGACATGTACAAGGGCATCCTGGTGGAAATCGACGCCGTCGCGTATCTCGGGGAATAGCGGGTCTCGGAACGATCGAAGCGGGAGGCGCGCTTCGACGCTCAGATACGGAGATGGACCATGTCACATCCAATATTCGACATGACGGACCGTGTCGCCCTGGTGACGGGCGCGGCCAGCGGGATGGGCAAGGCGATGGCCGTGGGCTTCGCGGAGGCCGGGGCGGATCTCATGCTGGCCGACGTCAACGAACCCGGCGCGCAGGAAACGGCACACCAGATCGAATCGCTGGGCCGGCGCGCCATTCCCGTGGGGTGCGACGTCTCCGACGTCGAACAGGTCCGCGAGATGTTCTCCCTGCTGGACGTCGAATTCGGCCGGATCGACGTCCTGGGCAACGTCGCCGGCGGAACCATGCTGGGCAAACCCGAGGACCTCACCCTGGACCAGCTCCGGGAAAGCATGCAGTCTCTGGTCATCGCACGCTTCTGCAGCTGCCAGGAGGGGGGCAGACGCATGCTCGCCGCGGGCAAGGGCAGCATCATCAACATCGGCTCGCTCGCCAGCCTCACCGCGATCGGGAGGGGCCACGTCGCCTACAGCATCGGCATGGGCGCCGTCGCGCAGATGACCCGGGAGCTCAGCACGGAGTGGAGCAGCCGAGGCGTGCGCGTGAACGCGATTCTACCCGCCCAGGTGATGAACCCGTTCCTGGAAAAACGCCTGCGGGCCGAACCCCGCATGGCCAATACCTGGCTGGGCGGCATTCCGGCCGGCCGGTTCGGCGAGCCGAGGGACATCGTTGGCGTTGCCATCTTCCTCGCATCCGACGCGTCGGCGTGGGTCACAGGCGTGATGTTGCCCATGGACGGAGGCAACCTCGCGATGAACGCCGGAGGCACCTATCCCGGAGGCCCGATCGTCAGCGGTTGACCCCGTGGCATCAACAGAACAGGCAGGGCAATCATCATGCCGGACGACCTCGAAAACCAACGACTTCTGTTCCTCTACCGCCAGATGCTCACGATCCGGCGCACCGAGGAGCAGATCGCCAGGTCATACCAGGCCGGACTCATCCCGGGGGCCTGCCACACGTACGTGGGGGAGGAGGCCATCGCGGCCGGAGTCTGCGCGCACCTGCGCGGGGAAGACACGATCTTCAGCACCCATCGGGGCCACGGTCACGCGCTCGCCAAGGGCGTGCCCGTACGCGAACTCATCGCCGAACTCTTCGGCAAGTCCACGGGGTGCGCGCGGGGGCGGGGCGGCAGCATGCATCTTTTCTCCCCCGAAATCGGGCTGATGGGCACCAGCGGCATCGTGGGCCCCTGCATCCTTCAGGCCGCAGGCGCCGCCTATACGTTTAAATTGCTCGAGACCGACCGCGTCAGCGTGGCTTTCTTCGGTGACGGAGGCGTTAGCAACGGCGCCTTTCACGAAGGCCTGAACATGGCCGCCATCTGGCAACTGCCCGTGGTCTTCGTCCTGGAAGACAACCGGTACGCCACGGAAGTCGCCTTCGAGTACGCCACCCGCAATACGAATATCGCCCGGCGTTCGGAAGGCTATGGCGTGACCGGCGTTCAGGTCGACGGAAACGACGTCCTCGACGTCCATGAAAAGGCCGGCGACGCCGTCCTTCGCGCCAGGGAAGGGGGCGGCCCCACGCTGCTGGACTGCAAGACCTACCGCACCCGCCCCCACGCGGAGGGAATGCGGGATACCGGCTACCGCACGCAGGAAGAACTCCAGGCCTGGAAGACCAGGGACCCCATCGCATTGCTGGCCGGAAAATTGATGGACGGCGGTATCGCCGGCCGGGAGGCCCTCGACGGGATCGAGACCGAGGTCCGATCCGAGGTCGAAAAGGGCGTCGAGTTCGCCAGGAACAGCCCCTGGCCGGATCCGGCCACGGTAGCGGACCACGTCTTCGGCGGACAGGATGCGAACCATGCGTGAAATCACGTTTACGGAAGCCGCGCGCGAAGCCCTTTCCGATGCCATGGCGGCGGACCCAACCATCTTCGTCGTGGGAGAAGGCGTGGGCGAACGCGGCGGAAACTTCAACACCACCACCGGACTTTACGAACGCTACGGCCCCATGCGGGTATGCGATACGCCGATTTGCGAGCGGGGCTTTATCGGGCTCTGCACGGGCGCGGCCATGGCAGGCGCGCGGCCCGTGGTGGACTTCATGTTCATCGACTTCATCCTGGACGGCTTCGGCGAGATGGTCAACCAGATCGCCAAGATGCAATATATGAGCAGCGGCCGCCTGTCCATGCCCGTGGTGCTGCGAGGCTGCGTGGGTATCGGAGGCGCCGCCGCCACCCACCATTCCGGAAACTACTATCCCGTTTTCGCGCACCTGCCGGGTTTCCGCGTGGCCCTGCCCGCCACGCCGTACGACGCCAAGGGCCTGTTCAAGACCGCCATTGAAGGCGATGATCCCGTTCTCTTCCTCGAACACAAGTCCATCCTCAACCACCGGGGTCCGGTGCCCGAAACACCGTACGCCATTCCCTTCGGGCAGGCCGAGATCCGCCGCGAGGGCGGGGACGTCACCGTTGTCGCGCTGGCGAATATGGTTCCCCTGACCTGGAAACTCAGTGACGAACTCGCGGGGGAAGGGATCTCCGTGGAACTCATCGACCCGCGTACCGTGGCGCCGCTGGATATGGATACCATTCTGGAGTCCGTTCACAAAACGGGGCGTCTGCTCATCGTGGACGAGGCCTTCGGCCCGTGCGGCATCGGCGCCGAAATCGCCGCTCAGGTCCAGAGTCTGGCGTTCGACGATCTGGACGCACCGGTAAGCCGCCTCAACGGCGCGCATGTCCCCACGCCGTACAGCGCCCCGCTCGAGGCCGCCTGTCTGCCGCAGCCGGACGCCATTTCGCAGGCCATCCGCGACCTGATGGAGGAATAGTCGCTGGCGCGTCGCGGGCGCTTCACGAGGAACATCTCCATGCCCACAGAAATCGTCATGCCCCGCCTGGGATGGACCATGGAGGAAGGAACCCTGGTCGAATGGCTCAAGCAGGACGGGGACCTGGTCGAGGCCGGAGATATCATCTTCACCGTTGAAAGCGACAAAGCGATCAACGAAATCGAATCCTTCGACAGCGGCACCCTGTATATCCCTCCGGATGCGCCTCAACCCGGAGACACGCTGCCGATCGGCGCGGTGCTGGGCTTCCTGCTGGGTCCCGGTGAAGGTCCTCCCGCCGCGATTCCCGCCACCCCGGCGGTGGAGACGGAAGCGGAATCAAGCCCGCAACGGGCCGCCCCTTCCCGGCCTCGCGGAGATCGACCCAAAGGAAGAAAGAGCCGGTCCGCGATCAGCCCGCGGGCGCTCCGACTTGCAACGGAGTTGAAGGTCGACTGGAGTACGCTTCAGGGCAGCGGTCGGGACGGCCGTATTGTGGAACGGGACGTCCGGGCCGCCGCCTCGGGCCCGTCACGGGACGAATCCGAAGTCGCCATCCGCCGGACCATCGCGCGGCGTCTGACAGAAAGCCACGCCGAAACCGCGCCCGTAACGCTTTCCACGGAAGCCGACGCGACGGATTTCGCGGCCCTGCGCGCGGAACTCGACATTTCCAACCTCACGTATAACGACCTCTTCCTGAAGCTGACGGCCGCCGCCCTGGCGGAACATCCGGACCTGAACGCTTCCTGGCGGGACGGGACCGTCCAAAGGCACGACGAGATCCACATCGGTATCGCCGTGGATACCCGGGCCGGCCTTCTGGTCCCCGTCATCGCCAACGTCGGCGCCAGAGAACTGTCCGACCTCGCCAGGGAAACCGCGGACCTGGTCCGGAAGGCCAGGGAGGGTGACCTCGAACCCGGGCACCTTCAAGGGGGGACGTTTACGATTACGAACCTGGGCGCGTACGGGATCGACGTCTTTACGCCCATCGTCAACCTGCCCCAGTGCGCCATTCTGGGCGTGGGCCGGATTGTTTCGAAACCGGCGGTATACCAGGGCCGGGTCGTGCCCAGGGACATGGTCGCCCTGAGCCTTACTTTCGACCATCGCGTCGTCGACGGCGGGCCGGCCGCGCGATTCCTGGACACGGTCCGCAGATACGTCGAACGTCCGGAACTCTGGCACGCCCGCTGACGAAGGGAAGCGGCGCACACTGGCCCCCTGCGGACGAGGCTCCCCGAGTCCGGGCGCCGGATTCACCGGGTTTAAACGCCGCGACCCCGCCCATTGAAGACGATTCCCATGCAATCTCTCAATTTTCCGCGTGAGTACGAATTCGATATCCGCGCCGGCGGCGATCGTGGGACCATTTTCGATCCGCTTCGCCGGAAACACGTGCGCCTCACGCCCGAGGAATGGGTCCGCCAGAACCTGATACAGCACCTTGTCCAGGACCTGGGCTATCCTGCGGGTCGAACCGCGGTCGAATCGGCTTTCGCGTATGGCGGAATGCAGCACCGCGCCGACGTTATCGTGTACAACGGCAGGGGAGAACCCGTTCTCATGGCGGAATGCAAGGCGCCCGACGTGAAGATAGGACAGCAGGCGTTCGATCAGATCGCGCGCTACAATACGTCCGTGGGGACGGATTATCTGGTCGTCACCAACGGAATCACCCACTATTGCTACGCCCTTGACCGCGAGGAACGGAGCTACCGGTTCCTGGACAGTCTGCCGCGATACGAGGAACTGCACGCATCGGCGAAACCAAACCGCAGGGGAGAACATGCGTGACACTTGACGAAACGATCGATGCATTTCTGGAGACCGGACCCTACGCCGTCGTCGGCGCATCGAGGGACCGTGCCAAATACGGCAACAAGGTGCTCCGATGTTATCTGCAGCACGGACTGAAGGTGTACCCGATCAACCCGGGTTCCGCTCAGATCGAAGGTCAAAGGGCGTATCCCGGTCTCTCGGCGCTTCCGGAACCGGTCGAGCGCATTTCCGTTATCACGCCACCCCAGGTTACCGAAGGGATCGTCACGGAAGCAGCGGACGCCGGAGTCAGATTCATCTGGATGCAGCCGGGGGCGGAGAGCCGGAAAGCCGTTGAAGACGCTCAGGACGCAGGCATCGCGGTCGTCTCGGGCGGCCCGTGTCTGCTGGTCGTCCTGGGTTACACGGAGAGGGACTAGACGCGAGAATGGAAATGCACCGGATCCAATTCGAGACCATGGTAGCGGAACTGAACCGCGTACTCCTGAATACCGGCTTCGCGACCGAACGCGCCCAACGGCTTGCAAGAGTCTTCAGTGAAACCACGTGCGACGGCGTCTATTCCCACGGTGTCAACCGGTTCCCGTCCTTTGCCGGACAGGCCCGTAGCGGCAAGGGCTTGGACCTCCACGCCAAGCCCGAAATGGTCTCCGAATTCGGCGTTCTGGAGCAATGGGACGGGAAACTGGGCCCCGGCATCCTCAATGCATGCGTTTGCATGGACCGCGCGGTCGACATCGCGAAAGATCAGGGAATGGGTTGCGTGTCCCTCAGAAACACCAACCACTGGATGCGTGCCGGAACGTACGGTCTGAGGGCCGCGGACGCGGGTTGTATCGGCATCTGCTGGACGAATACCACCCAGCTCATCCCCCCGTTCGGTTCCTCCGACCGGAAGGTGGGCAACAATCCGCTGGTCTTCTCCATACCCCGGCCCGAAGGCCGTCATTTTCTCCTGGATATGGCGATGAGCCAGTACTCCCATGGAAAACTGGACGTGTACCGCGTGGCCAACCGGCCACTTCCGGTCCCCGGGGGTTACGACGACAGCGGAAACCTGTCGTACGACGCCGGCGCCATCCAGGCAGCCCGCCGTCCGCTGCCCATCGGCCACTGGAAGGGGATCGGACTCGCGATGTCGCTGGATCTGGTTGCCTCGCTGCTGTCGGGGGGCCGTTCGACGTACCAGATCGCTCAGGAGGAGGCCGAATACGGCGTCTCCCAAGTCTTCATCGCCATCCACGCCGAAGCCGTCGCCGGCGACCGGATGCGGGAAATCGTGAACCAGACCCTCGCCGACTTTCGCGCCGCCGAAACTCTCGAAGGCTGCGAGCCGGTGTCCTATCCGGGCGAGCGCATGTTCAGGACCCGGGAGGAGAACCTGGCGCTGGGAATTCCGGTCGAAGCGGACCGCTGGCGGGAAGTCCTGGCGTTGTAAGCCAATCACCACAGAGGAAGGGAGCTTGTGATGAGCGAGTTGAAGATGAAAACGGTCGCAATGCCGGACAATCTGCCCGACATGCCGATCGATCCCGACTGGATTCAGGAAGGCGAACCCACGGCGCGCGGCACGATCATTACGCAAAGCGCGGACAAGAGGATGTCCAGCGGTTACTGGCAGTGTTCGGAAGGCAGATTCGAGTGGACATTCGGATGGGACGAGTTCGCCCACGTCTTCGAGGGAAGGGTCTCCATTGAGGAAGACGGCGGAGACAGTTACACCCTGGGGCCGGGCGATACGGTTCACTTTCCAGCGGGACTCAAGACCCACTGGCACGTTATGGAGCCGGTAAGGAAATATTTCGTCATCCGCACGGCCGACCCACTGGAATTGTAGCAGCGACCGCACTCCCATCCGCATTGCGGCAGCGGACAGATCGTCCGGGCAGACAGGCGTGTCTGCCCAACTTCCATAAAGGCCGCGTCAACTGAAACCTGTGATTATTAAACGAAAGGAATCCCTGTCGTGTCCGATGTGATTCGCACCGGGATCATCCGTTGCGACATGCATGGCATGTGGTTCGGCGCGCAGATGGACGAGCACGATCCATTGCGGTTGAGGGAACCCATGCCCGTCGAAGACGACATGTCCTATACCTGGCAGCGCGGCGGAACGCACTACTTCTACTATACGAAGTACAGCGAACCGACCCGGATGACCGCGCCCGGCGTGGCCGGCTTCCGGATCGTGAAGGTCTGGGACGAACAGCGTCGCAACGCCGAGATGTTCTCAAACGTCTTCTACGGCAGGCCCGAAGTCTGCGACAGCTTCGAGCAGGTGAGCGATGAGGTTGACCTGGTGCTGATTGCCAACTGCAACTACGACGGCTCCGATCACCTGGAGCTGGCGCGTCCGGGCCTTGAGAAAGGCGTGCCCACCTTTATCGACAAACCCTTCGCGCATTGCATCGCCGACGTTCGCGCGATACTGGCACTTGCGAATGCGAACAACGCCCCGGTCATGTCACTGTCCATGCTGCAGACGAACCCGGCGGTGGTACAGCTGGTTCGCCGCCTGGACGAGGTCGGCCGCGTCACGTTCGGCACCATCACCTGCGCCTCCACGCACCTTGCCGCGCTTATCCATGCGATTTCAATCGCCCACCACGTGTTCGGGACGGGCATCCAATCCGTGAGTTGTCTGAAGGCGCCCAACCATACGGTCTATCATCTCCACTACGGCGGCGCGCCCGGCCGGCCGGAACACGGGGTCGTCATCAACTGCGGCGTGGCCGACTTCCGCTTTACCGAGATGTTCACCCACGTGTTCGGCCCCGAAGGCGCCGTCCAGGGTCTGGTCCTCAATGACTTCAATGCCTGTGAAGGCTCCGCGGTCGTCCTCGAACACGTCAAAGAGATGGTCCGTACGGGCCGGCCGCATCCGCTGGGAGACGACATGGTCACCGCCGTGGCCGTCTCGGACGCCATCCGAAAGGCGGAGCAGACCGGGGAGAACGTGGAGGTCGAACGGGTGCTTCCGTAGCGTTACCGGATAGGACGAAAAAAAACCCCCCTCCGATGTCTTTCAGAGGGGGGTTGTTATTTCGGCCGTCGGCGTGGCGGATCGAACATTCCGGTGCAGCGGGCAGCGGCTTATCCCTCCGTCCGTTCGCGCCGCTCCCGCAAGAAGGCAGCCAGCAGGTAGAGCAGCGGCGCCAGGCCGAGCACGATCATTGCCGCGCCGTTCCACTGATAGACGGAATCCGTTGTCCGTTCCATGAATGCGATTCCCGGTCCCAGGATAAGCTTGCCGGACCAGATCGCGACGATATACGCCATCAGGTTGAACCGAACCAGCCACGCGACGAGGAAAACCAGTATACCGAGAGAGAAGAGTTCCAGGCCGGCCAGAACGGCGAAGTGATAGATGCTCCTGGCCGGCGCGATCGCCTCCGAAGATAACATGGCGACAGCGATTCCGGCCACGATCAGCCACGGTCGTTTGACGCCGGCTTTCCAGACCAGCAGAATTGCCAGCACGGCGAATGGATTGACCAACTCCAGGGCCGTGTCGATGGCGGCGCTGAAAAGCGGAACAACGACATTGACCCTCGGCAAGCTGAACCCACCCGCCTCCAGATACTCCGTCAGGCCGTTATATTTCACGCACATAGCGAGACTGTCCGTGCCGGTCCGAAGAAGCAGAAACGCCGCCGCCAGAACAAGCGTGCCCGCCCAGAAGCGCAGACCGCCTTCCCGCATCCGCAGGAGTCCAAGCCATCTGCCGGCACCCATCTCCTCCGGGTAGAGCGACCCTTTCATCGCCATCATCAGCGCAAACATGGCCGCTATCGCGAGACCCATCATCGGTGTCCCGATCAGCAGGCCGACGCCCTGGATACCCAGATAGGTCATCATCGCCTGGCTCGTGTCGTAACCGTGGAAGAAGGCGGGCAGGGAATTGATCCAGTTCAACAGGGTCAACAGGACAACCGCAATGCCAATGCCAATCGGCAGCTTCCAGCGAATCTCCCCTGCGCGGTAGCAACGGAAGAAATAGATCCCTGCCAATATGAGCGTCGCCAGCAACAGGAGAACCGGCACGATGGACGCCAACTCCTGCCTTGCGCCCCGTTGTTTGAGTGAACGCAGGAATTCCTCAGGCGCCTTGTAGTGCGCATTGAAGAGACCCACTTCGTCGCCCTGCACGCGCACCTTCAGCCGGAACTCGCCGTCTTCGATCTTCCGGTCGATCCGTTCCCAAACGAAATGGTGGTCCATCCGGTCCTTTTCTTTTTCCGATCGGGCTTCCAGCAGCTTGTATTGAGCCGAATCCGTAACGGACCGGGAGAAATTCCGCTCGACGAATGCCTCCGCCTTCGCGCGGGCGTCGGCCGTATCCAGTTCCGGCCCTGCGCGCGTTTCGGGTATGATGTGGTTGAATCCCGCGATCTGTCCGGACGCGTCCACCCGGACCTGGATTTCCTCCTTCTCCATCGGTTTGAACCATCGCACGTGCCAGTACCACGGCGATGTGTTCTCCACCATCAGGGTATCCGCGCGAGCGACCCCCGCGTTTCGGATCAGATGCGTGTAATGGGAGGAGCCGACCCCGCTTCGAAACTGGACGGACCTG
>CAZKDZ010000130.1:0-14417 GCA_964551635.1 uncultured bacterium
GCCGAACGCCTACCCAATGAACACCCCCCTTTTCGTGGCGGCTTCGGGATATTCCGTTGTTGCACACCAGCCCATAATTTTCCGATTTTGACCGCTAATGTCAAGTGGCGATTTTTGGGCTTGCGACGCGGCCCCCGCTACGTATATTTCGGACGAACGTATTCGCGGCAGCAGCTCACATCCCGTCTTCGGACCGGACGGTTGGGGGTACGAGTCCTTTCTGCCGCACCATCCGGAGCCCCGGTCATCCGATCGGGGTCTTGCCTCCCCGATCCCGCATGCCACCCGCCAACGAAGCGATCCGCATAAGAGGCGCCCGCCAGCATAACCTGCGGGACCTCGATCTCGACATTCCCAAGAACCGGTTCGTGGTCATCACGGGGCCTTCCGGATCGGGGAAATCCTCGCTTGCGTTCGACACCATTTACGCCGAAGGGCAGCGCAGGTACGTCGAGGCGATGTCCGCCCACGCGCGACGGTTCCTGGAGGTGATGGAAAGACCGGACGTGGACAGCATCGACGGCCTCTCTCCCGCCGTGGCGATTCAACAGCGGCGGGCTACGGGAAGCGCCAGGTCAACGGTTGGGACCCTAACGGAAATCCACGACCACCTCAGGATCCTGTTCGCGCGTGCGGGTCTGCCTCATTGCCCGAACTGCGGCAAACCCCTTGCATCCCAGACCGTGCGCGAGATTGTCGAAACCGTGCTGGCGCTGCCCGACGGTGCGCGTCTTCGGATTCTGGCGCCGCGGATTCGAGAACGTAAGGGTCGTTTCAATGAGGAACTGGAACGTCTGCGGCGCGACGGATACGTGCGCGTGCGAATCGACGGAGACGAACGCGCCCTGGACGATGAGATTCGCCTGGATCCAACGAAACCGCACACCATCGACGCGGTTGTCGACCGTCTGGTCGTCCACCCGAAAATCGAACGCCGGCTGGCCGACTCACTGGAAACCGCCCTTTCCCTTTCCGACGGGATGGTCGTCCTGGACATCCTCGAAGGCCGCGAGTTGCACTTTTCAACCCGGCTGATCTGCCGTGACTGCGACGTCGGCTTTGTGGAACCGTCCCCGCGTCTGTTCTCGTTCAACAGCCCGCACGGCGCCTGTCCGGCCTGCAACGGAATGGGCGTGAGGACCGACATCGACCCCGACGCGGTCGTCCCGGACCCGCACCGGTCTATCGCCGAGGGCGCCATCGCGCCGTGGGGCGTCCCCAAGGGCCGTGCGACACTCGATCTGCTCCATCGCCTTACGGACCGGTATCGTCTCGATCTCGCCGCTCCGTTCGCGTCCCTGCCGCCTGAATCGAAACAGGCCATTCTGTTCGGCGATCGTTCCCTCGGCTTCGACGGCGTTATCCCTTCCCTGAAAAAACGGCTTGCGGATGCCGGCTCGGACGACGCGGGATCAGGACGGGACCCGTACGCCCGCACCGTCGACTGTTCCGACTGCGGCGGCGCCAGACTGCGAACGGAGGCCCTCGCGGTCAGAATCAAAGGCATGAACATCGCGCACGTGTCGGCCATGAGCATCGATGAAGCCATTGATTTCATGGATCGCCTCGAGGGCAGGTTTGGGCCCCGTGACGTCGTTGACCCCGTTCTTCTCGAGATCCGCAGCCGGCTTGTCTTCCTGCGAGAAGTGGGCGTGGGCTATCTCACCCTGGAAAGAAACGTCGCCTCACTCTCAGGCGGCGAGACACAGCGGATCCGGATGGCCACGCAAATCGGCGCCCGCCTGTCCGGAGTACTCTACGTTCTGGACGAACCCAGTATCGGTTTGCACCCCAGGGACAATCGGAAGCTGATCCATACGCTCGAAACGCTCCGCGACCACGGCAATACCGTTCTGGTGGTGGAGCACGACCGGGAAACCATGCTGGCGGCGGACCATCTGATCGACCTCGGTCCGGGAGCGGGCGAGCAGGGCGGCGAACTGATGGCGGAAGGCGCCGCCCGGGATATTATGGCCGACGGCGAATGCCTTACGGGCGCGTATCTGTCCGGGCGGAAGGCCATCCCCCCGCCTCCCGACAGACGGAAACCCACCGGCCGGATCGTTTTGAAGGGCGCACGAGGTCACAATCTCAAGTCCGTTGACGTTTCCCTCCCGCTGGGCATACTTGTCTGCGTCACCGGCGTTTCCGGGTCGGGCAAGAGTACGCTGATCAACGGTACGCTTTACGCGGCACTGGCGAACAGGCTGCACAACGCCTCCGCCGAACCTCTCGCGCACGACGGTATCGAGGGCATGTCGAAGATCGACAAGATCATTCGTATCGATCAGGCGCCGATCGGCCGCACGCCCAGGTCGAACCCCGCCACATACACCGACCTCTTCTCGGACATCCGTGATCTCTACGCGCAACTGCCGGAGTCCAGGGTTCGCGGTTATACACCGGGTCGATTCAGCTTCAACCGGAAGGGCGGCCGCTGCGAGCCCTGCCAGGGCGACGGCCTCAGACGGATCGAAATGCACTTCCTTCCCGACGTCTACGTGACCTGCGACGCCTGCGGCGGCAGCCGGTACAACAGGGAAACTCTGGAAATCCGTTACAAGGGATGTACGATCGCCGACGTTCTGAATATGACCGCGGAGAGGGCGCTCACTTTTTTCAGGGATATTCCGGGCGCAAGCCGGAAATTGAAGACGCTTTCGGAAGTCGGTTTGGGATACATCCGGCTGGGCCAATCGGCAACCGCCCTGTCCGGTGGCGAGGCGCAGCGCATAAAGCTGGCCGCTGAACTTTCCCGTGTGGCAACCGGAAAAACCATGTATATTCTGGACGAACCCACAACCGGGCTGCACTTCGAGGACATCCGGTCGCTCATTGACGTTCTCGACCGGCTGGTGGACAGGGGCAACTCCGTCTTTGTCATCGAACACAACCTGGATGTGGTGAAACGGGCGGACTGGATTGTCGACCTCGGCCCGGACGGCGGCGATTCCGGCGGCCGGATCGTTGCCGAGGGTCCCCCGGAACGCATTGCCGCGGCGCCGTCCTCCCACACGGGCCGCTTTCTTAAAGAGGTGATCGAATCATGATCCGCATCGACTTCGGCACCCTGTACGAATTTGAACGAGAAGACAACAATCGCCGGCGGGAAAACCGGAAGAAGATCCAGGACTTTCTCAGCCTGTGCGAGACGCATCAGGCCACCATTGTCGAGCAGCGGGACTGGAACACACGCGACCTTATCCATTTCCTGGGCATCTCGCCCAACCTCGTCTTTACCATCACGATTTCAGAAAAATACCTGGGCGTTCAAACCAGCCAGATCCGCGAGAAATTTCAGACGTTCCGGGCCGAATACGTCTCCGTACCGGATCGGCAGGCGATATCTCTCGAGCAGCCTCCCGCGGAAAAACTGGGTCTGCACGACGTTGTGAACTGCCCGTCTTGCGGGAAGAACACGCCGTACGACGGATACTTTCAGCATTGTGTGCGATGCGGCGAAAAGCTGGATACGATGGTGAAGTCCTGCAAGACCTGCAATAACGGCGTCCTGTATCATCCCTCGTACGTCTGCTGCCCCATCTGCGGCAGTGAATTGCAACCGAATTACGACAGCCCTCCTCTGAACGAGCTGGACCCCCACGGCCTGATCTGGGGCATCTCGAACAAAGAAGAAACCGCCGAAGAAGGCGAAGACCTCTTCGGCGGCGGTGGCGGTCCACTTGGGTGAAATTGACCATTTTCGATGGGCATTGACGCTGATTCTGTGTATGCAATAGTCTATCTCAACCAAGCCGTCGATGGAGAAGCGTTTTATGGGAGTAAATAAAAAGAGACTCACCCTGGACCTCGAGCCCACACTTCAGCGCAGACTGAAGGTGGTCGCGACCCTCAAGGGAGTGACGATGCGTCAATACTGCTATACGGCCATTGATCGAGAATTGTCTCAAGACGAAGCAAGGGGCATCACGGATTCTGCCTCCGGTTGGTCCGACGCGGATCGGTTCGAGGAACTTCAGAAGAAGCACTTCGGAGACAGGGTGCTCACCGGCAGCGGCGCCGATTTCATCCGGGAAGCACGTGATGCCAGGGACGCCAGATTGAAGGGTATGGAGTGAACGGCTACGTGGTTGTCGACGCCAGCCTCGCTTTCAAGTGGTTGGTGAGGGAAGAGCACACCGATAAGGCGTTGGCGATTCTCCGAACATGGTACAAAAAAGAGGTAACTCCGTCCGCTCCCTACCTGATGCCCTTCGAGGTGTCGAACGCGCTCCACAGAAGGGTAATACGAGGGGAGTTGAGCGTTGAGGGAGCGGCTGAGCTTATCGAAAACTTGTTGACCTCCCGGGTTGAGTTGCATCATCCATGGAATCTTCACGGCAACGCATTGGAGATTGCCAGTCGATTTGGTCAGGCAGCCGCCTACGACGCCCACTATCTGGCGCTCGCCGAGAGTCTCGATTGCGAGCTATGGACTGCCGACGAGAAATTCAATCAATCCGTCAGGGGGTACGACGGACGCGTACACTGGATAGGTGATTTTGATCCCGCGAAAGAGCGGCGGCCCTGAACTCTCGCGGGCCCGGCCTTGAGCGGAAATGAAGAATCAGGTTTGCGATCCGCATTGGGTTCTCATTTCCCGGTGCCCGCAACGTAGACGAAGTTATTCTCGGCGTCGGCGAGTATGGGGAGTTCGAGGTCCTTCCCTGACAGGATCGGATCGGAAACCGGCCAGTCGATGCCGACGGCCGGATCGTTCCACAGGATCCCCCGGTCCAGGTCGGGCGCAAACTCCGCCGTGACCTTGTAGACGAACTCCGCCTCGTCGCTCAGCACGCAAAACCCGTGCGCAAATCCCTCCGGAACGTAGAACATCCTGAAATTGCCTTCCGACAGCACAACCCCCTCCCACTTTCCGAAGGTGGGCGCATTCCTGCGGATATCCACGGCCACGTCGAACACCTCGCCCTTCACAACACGTACCAGCTTGGCCTGCGCCCTCGGATGCAATTGATAGTGCATTCCCCTCAGAACGCCCCTCACCGAATGGGAATGGATGTCCTGTACGAACCCGGCGGCAATTCCATTGGCTTCAAAATCTGACTTTTTGTATGACTCCATCAGAAAACCGCGGCTGTCCTCAAAGACCCGGGGTTCAACCAGAACAAGGCCGGGAATTCCCAATCTCTTGAACCGGAACGGCATTCAGTTTCCTTTCCCGGATAAATTCGCACAACGGCAACTACGACCGTGCGGACGTACCCTGTTTCCAGTCCTCCTCGTCCACGTCCAGGCGTTTCAGCAGGGGCTCCCACCATGCCCTGTTGTCCGTGTACCAGAGTACCGTCTCTCTGAATCCACGTTCAAATGAAATCTCCGGACGCCAGCCGAGTTGGGTGCGCAGCTTGTTCGAATCGAGAAGGTATCTTCGGTCGTGTCCGGGGCGGTCCGGAACATAGACCTTGCGGGATCGGTCCAGCCCGAGTACATCCAGAATCGAATCTGCAATCGTTTCCACGTCCACCTCAACGCCGCTCCCGACGTTGTACGTCTCCCCGATGATACCCCGTTTCAGGATCAGGTCGATCGCCCGGCAATGGTCCTCCACGTGCAGCCACTCCCGCTTGTTCCGGCTGCTCTTGTAGAGCGTCATCTTCTTTCCGTCGAGCAGGTGCGTGACGAACAGCGGGATTACCTTTTCGGGGAACTGATACGGCCCGTAGTTGTTCGCGCAATTGGAAATCGTAACCGGCAGACCGAACGTGAGATGGTACGCCCGGACCGCCAGATCGGCCGCCGCTTTCGATGCGTTGTAAGGCGTACGCGGCTGATACGGGTCGGTCTCCGAAAAGCTCGCTTCAGCGTCCAGCGGCAGGTCCCCGTAGACCTCGCAGGTGGAAATGTGGTGAAACCTGGGCACGCCGGCGTCGTGAGCCGCCCGAAGGAGACGCTGGGTCCCCAGCACGTTTGTTTCGAAGAAGACGTCGGGATTGACAACAGCCCGGCTGTTGTGCGACTCGGCGGCGAAGTTCACGATGCAGTCCGGCTTGTGCCGCTCCAGAAGGTCCCGCGTCAGCCCATAGTCGCCGATATCGCCCTGAACGAACTCGTACCTCCCGGCACAGGCTTCGGCCACGTCGGCCAGGTTTTCCGGAATTCCCGCGTACGTGAGCAGATCGTAATTGACAACGGTGTCGTCCGGGTACCTGGACAGCCAGTACCGAATGAAGTTCGATCCGATGAACCCTGCCCCGCCAGTCACGAATATCCCACCCATATTGGTCCCCTATAAGTCCGTTGAGAAAGTCGCTCTGCAGGCGAGGCCGAGCCAATGTGGTCGAAAACAAGGCGCGCGACCGAGTCCCATCCAGCGATTCGGCAAGGGAGCGCAACGCAGGTTTTCGACCGCAGGGGCCGGCCGTAGCCCGGATGGACTTTTTCAACGGGCTGCTATAAGAACAATACCCCGGTGAACGCCAGGTACGCCCCGTATATCCCAAGCAACACGACTCCCTCGGGCCGGGTCAGCCGGTGCCCCGTGCGCATCATGATGAGCATTGCGAAGACGATCACGAGCATCGCGGGAAACGAAAAGTGGATTACTTTCTGCGTCACCACGAGCGGATTGACCACCGCGGATGCGCCGGCGATCCAGCAGATATTCAGGATATCCGCTCCCAGGATATTGCCGACCACGATCTCGCCGTGTCCTCTCCTGGCGGCCGTGACCCCGGTGGCGATCTCAGGCAACGACGTGCCGATGGCAATCACCGTGAGCGCAATCACCGCCTCGCTGACGTCCAACGCCTTGGCGATGACCACGGCGGATTCCACGATAAAATGACTGGAAATCAACACGCCCACCAGTCCCACGCAAAACCAGAGCATCAATGTCCCGAGACCTCGACCCTCAATGGACGCCCCGATTTCCTTGAGATCCTCCATCCGGTTCCCTTCGGCCTCGGATGAACGACTGCGTGTGACGTAGGTAAAGACCGTGTATGCCACGAAGAGCAGAAGCAGCACGCCGCCCTCGATCCGGTCCAGAGTACCGTCGAACGCCATCCCGTAAGCCGCCAGGTCTACGACGACAAGGAAGATTCCGGTCGTCCACAGCAGATATGGATTGATGAGGATGGGCGAACCAGCTACGAGAACGCCCAGCGCGAGCGCGACGCCGTCGTCCACGATCACCGACCCGATGGCATTGCCAAGCGCCATCTCAGGATGGCCCTCGAGTGCGGCGAGTACCGAAACAGCCAGTTCGGGTGAGGTCGTCGCCAGACTCACCAGCACGATGCCGATCAGCATCTTCGGCACATTCAGGTATTCGGCAATCCCTACGGCTCCGTCCACAAACCAGGACGCGCACCTGGAAAGCACCACGAAACACACCGCAAGTACGCCGACTGCAACCGTTATACTCATATGAAACAATCCTTTATCAGTCTATACAGGCGCTCGCCATCTGGCGGGCGCAGCGGGCTTCGACGGCCTGGCGGAACCCGAGGCTCATCTGCCGGCCACCCGCGCAACCCAGATACTGAACTCGTAAAGCAGCACCAGCGGCAGCGCCATCATCAGCTGGGAGATCGGATCCGGCGGCGTGAGCAGCGCCGCCAGGACAAAGCCCACCACCACTGCATACCTCCTGCCGCGGCGCATCAGTTGCGCGGTCAGCAGGCCGATCCGGCTCAGGAAAAACGCCGCCACCGGAAGCTCGAACACGACGCCGAAGGCAACCAGCAGTCTCAACACGAAACCGATGTAGAAGCCGATATCGAACTGGGGGTCGACTCCGGTCCCTTCGCCGATCAGAATCAGGAATCGAAACGACAGCGGCACCACGCTCACGTAAGCGATAGCGCCGCCCAGGACAAAACAGATTGACGATGAAAAGACGATGAAAGATACGTACCGCCGCTCGGTTGTCAACAAACCCGGCGCAACGAAGATCCACAGTTGATACAGGAGTACCGGCAGCGCCAGGACCGCGCCGCCAACAAGGGCGATCTGAAGTTTGACGAGGAACATCCCCATCGGTTTCAGATAAATCAGTTTGACAGGCGGCTCAACAGGCGCCACCCCCAACAACTTCATGATCGGGGTCGCCTCCCGTACCGGCAACACGAGCCACCCGAGTATATTGTCGGAATATATCCCGCAGATCACCGCGCCGACGACGAGCGCCGCCAGCCCCTTCAGCAGGCGCCAGCGGAGTTCCTCCAGATGGTCCAGAAAGGGCATCGGTCTGTCGTCGGAGGCCGAAGACGGCTCGGGCACGCGTTCCGTGGACGCGTCGGCGCCGGGGGGCAGGATGGAATGCTCTTCCACCGCCGCGCGACGGCGGAAGGTCATCAGAACCAGGAACGCACCCAGGACCATGCACAACTGCGCGAAAAGGTCTCCGTACCTCGTATAAAACGTCTTTACGGTTCGCGGCATCACTCCCTGCGTCAAAACTGCCGGATGGAAGATCCCCGTTGTCCCCGACTTCCGTCCCCAGGCGTCGATAAACGTGGAAACGCCCGTGTTCGCGCAGCGTACCACGGCCCGCCGGTTCTCGATGGCGCGAAACACCGCGGCCTCGGCATGCTGATAGGGTCCGGAGGTCCGGCCAAACCAGCCATCGTTCGTGATGATCACTAGGAATTCTGCGCCCAGGTCCACAAATGACCTGACAAATCCCGGAAAGACCGAATCGTAACAAATCAACGCGGAAAACCGGGCGTCGGGGCCATTGAAGACCGTACGGGTCTCTCCTGAATCCCAGTTGCCCCCAACGAATCCGCCGCCGGTGAACCGGATTTTTCGCAGGAAAGGGAGTATTTCCGGGAACGGCGCCCGTTCGCCGAACGGCACCAGGCGAGTCTTGTCGTAGTATCCGGAGATCCCCTTTCCGGGCACGAACAGAAAAGAGGAGTTGAACACCTTCACCGGTTCCCCGGCTTCCAGCCGGTACGCGCCGGTATAGAGGTAGATGCCGAGCGAGTCCACCATGGCCTGCACCCGCTCGCGATGCCGCCGGTACAGTTCCCCCTCAAGGTAGCCGACCGCCGTCTCGGGCCACACCACAAGCCGTGCCCCCTGACCAGCGGCCTCCGCGGTCATCGGCTTCAGTTTGCCGAAATTGTAGTCGAATCCCCGGTATTCCTTGGCCACCGGCGGCATATCCGGCTGGACCAGGCCCACGGCCACGGCCTGTTCGTCAGGAACGTTCTTCAGCGCCAGATACCCGTTCGCCGCCGGTCCCGCAAAAAGCACGGCCAATGCGGCTGCCCACACCCGGCGCCGCGCCCGGTTCCTCCAGAGCATCAAGATGCTCAGATTGACAAGGACAATCCAGAACGACACCCCGTACACGCCCGTCACTTCCGCATACTGGATCAGCCACAGAAAAGCGGTCTGCGAATTTCCCAGGACCACCCAGGGAAAACCCATGTCTCCCAGAGAGTTGAAATACTCGAACCCGACCCAGAGGAAGGGTGCGCTCCACGTCCCCGCAGTACCGTACCGACTGACGACGCGGGAGAACGTCCACAGGAACAGACCGCGGAACAGGGACATGTAAATCGCCGCCCCGGCCATGCCTGGCGGCGTGATGGATCCGATCCAATAGAGTGTCGTCCCGTAAAAGAAAATCCCCTGTACGAACCCGGCGCCGAAGGCCGCCCGTCCGCGCAACCGCTCCGCGGAGACCAGCAGCGGGACCAGAGCGACATAAGACAGAAAACCAAGAGGCAGCGGCGGAAACGCCGCGCCGAGGACAAGGCCCGAGACCGCCGGAAACACCACCATCCATTTCCAGTCCGTACCCTGTCGTGCCTCGGTCATCGTACCCGATCCTCCGATCGCGTCCGCCGGACCTTCGCGGGCCCGGCATTTGGTATTCAGGTTGGACGAAAGAAAAACCGGTTGGACGCAAGCAGTGAGTCCCGCCAACCGGTCTGGTTGAACCCGCCCCGAAATCAAGGATAGAATATAACGGAATGAGTCCCTTTGTCAAACCGGTACCATGGCCTCTCACTCGCTTGACAAGCCAGGGGGATTTCCATAATTTCCGTCCACATCCCGCCGACCCTCAACCCCACTTATACGGTCTCCTTCCAGTGTTGCCCCATCTTTCCACGGAGTTGGACGAACTCAGGTCCCGCGGGCTCCATCGCAGCCTCCGCCTCGTGGAGGGTGCGATGGGTCCCAGGGTCCGCATCGACGGCAAGGAACGCCTCCTTTTCTGTTCCAACAACTACCTCGGGCTTGCAAACCACCCGGCACTCAGGGACGGCGCGGAGGCTGCCCTGCGTTCGTACGGTTTGAGCGCCGCGGCCTCCCGGCTCATTTCCGGAAACATGGAACCCCACCGGACACTGGAACACCGGATGGCGCGTTTCCTGGGGACCGAATCCGCACTCTGCTTTCCCACCGGGTACATGGCGAACCTTGGCGCCGTGAGCGCCCTCGTCGGCACGGAGGACGCGATCTTCAGCGACCTTCTGAACCATCGCAGCATTGTCGACGCGTGCCGGCTATCCAGGGCGAAGACCTTTGTCTATCGCCACAGGGACGTGGACCATCTGGAACGCCTGCTCGGTTCCGAGCGTGAATACCGCCGCCGGCTGATCGTCAGCGACGGGTTGTTCAGCATGGACGGCGACCTCGCGCATCTCCCCGGTCTCGTGGACGCCGCGAACCGGCACAGTGCCATCCTGATGGTGGATGACGCCCACGGGACCGGGGTACTGGGCGCTTCCGGTCGGGGCACACACGAACACTTCGGCATCACAAATGGCGTCGACGTTCTCACGACATCAGGCAGCAAGGCCCTCGGCGCGTACGGCGGATTCGTCGCCGGAAACGCGGAACTCATCGACCTGCTGGTCAATCGGGCCGCGGCCTTCATCTACACCTCGGCCCTGCCGCCCGACGCCTGCGCGGCCGCCACGGCCGCACTGGAACTTGCCGAGAGCCGTCCGGATCTACGTGAAGACCTCAGGCGAAACGTCAAAGTCGTCCAGGATGCCCTGAACAACCTCGGATTCGATCTCATGGACTCCCAATCCCAGATTGTTCCGGTCCTTATCGGCGATGCGGCGCGTACAATGGCGATTTCCGACCACCTCTTCGACGAGGGCATCTACCTCAGCGGCATCCGGCCGCCAACCGTTCCCGATGGCGAGAGCCGCCTGCGGCTCACGCTCATGGCCAACCACAGCGAGGATGATATCAACCGTCTCATCCAGGCGATGGCGGATGTTCGTGCGGCCTTCTATTAAACTTCTCGCCGGCTTTTTTGCGCTGAACCTCTTTCCGGCGCCCGCGAACGCGGCGACGCTGACGGGCACGGTACGGGACAGCGCAACCCAAGCGCCGTTGCCGTACGCCACGGTCGTCCTGCCGGACCTCAGGCGCGGCGACCTCACCGACCTCTATGGACGCTTCGCGGTTTCCGATCTTCCGACGGGCCCCGTTCGAATCCGGATTTCATACGTCGGCTATCGAACGGCATCGCGCGAGATTGTCCTGCGCGATGCCGCGAATCGAGGGCCGGATGTCCTGCTCTCCCCGACTCCGGTGACCCTCAAATCCCACGTTGACATGCCGCGTCCTTCCCTCGAGACCCTTCTCGAAAAAATCGGTCGGGAACCCCGCGAAAACGTCTTCCACACGCGTTATACAGACCTCAAGTCACATCGATTCGCATTGAACGGGACCCAGATCCTGTACGCCGACAGCCGGGCGGGCGCTCACGTCCTGGCGCGGATCGACTACGACGGTCGGGGATTCTATCGGAACCCCGGGGAGATCGTCCAAAACATCACGGCGTACCGGTCGCGTCACGCGCCGGCGCAGCAGTTCGGCATGCATCCCGGCGTCATCGTCAATATCCGCAGCGGCCGCCTCAACGGCCGGGATTTCGACGTGGGTCCTCTCCCGCTGGAAACCGACGCCAGGAGGGAATACCGCTATCGTCTGGTCAGTACCGTGCAGATGGGCGACGTCGCGGTACACAAGATTGACGTCAAACCACGGAAGAGGAGACGCCCCGGACTTGAGGGGGCGATCTGGATTTCCGCGAACGACTTTTCGCTGGTGGGCTACGACCTGCGGCTGAACAAGAGGGGCCGGGGTACGCTCGGAGTAAAGGAACTGCGCACCTACCAGCAGAACGCGCTTTACTACGACCGCTACTGGCTGCCGGTACTCCAAACCGTGCGCATTACCACCGGCTCCGGCGCCTTGGCCGAACAGACCACGCGCATCGGCGGCTATACGCTGAATCCCGCACTTCACGACTCCCTCTTCAACGGGGACGCTTTTTCAATGCGTCCGGACGCGACCAGGCGCGGCGCCGACTATTGGAAATCGCGGGAAGACAGCCTGGAGACCGCGCAGAGGCGGTCAGTGCGGATGCTGCTCGAAACCAATACCGTTCCCCAGGGGTGGAAACGCCTGTTGAGTCAGTAACCCACGGGCGATTCGCCAGGCATCAGGAGTCGGGCCCCGGGATCGCGACTACCGGGAAGACCCCCTCCCAGATCAGGCAAGGAGCGACAGATGCTGCAACAGACGACCGCACCGGAAGCGCTCAACCGGATCCGCGTTGTTCTGGCCGGCGCCAAGGAGCCCGGCAACATCGGGTCCGTGGCGCGCGCCATGAAGAATATGGGACTCTCGCGGCTCTATCTCGTGGATCCGCCGGACCATACCTGCGGCGACGCGCGAAAGATGGCCCACGGCTCAGGCGAGGTGCTCTACGGCGCCACCGTCTGCGAATCGCTTGAAGAGGCCCTGTCGGGCACGGTACTCTCGGTGGCTACCACGCACCGGAAACGGGAGCACTTCGACGTCCTGTACGGCCCGCGGCACGCCGCGGAAAAGCTGGTCTCCCTGCCCCGGGACAGTGAAGCCGCCCTCGTTTTCGGCCGGGAGGAAAACGGCCTGACCAACAACGAGCTGGGGCTGTGCAGCATCATCGCCAATATCCCAACCGCACACAGATATCCCTCGCTGAACCTCGCGCAGGCCGTCCTCATCTTCGGATATGAACTCTACCGCGCGGCGCAGAAGCCGTGCGAGCAGCCGGAACTGGACCTGCCGACCTTTGAAGAGATGGAATCGCTCTACGCCCACGTCCACTCCGCACTGGAAAAGCTGGGCTTCCCCGCCGACTACATGCCCAGGGCGTTTCCCCGGTCCATCCGCCGCCTGTTCGGCCGCATCCCCATGGATCGTCGAGACGTCGCCACCATGCACAGAATCTTCCGCCAGATCGACAAGTTCGTCGCCGTACACAAACCGGACGCGGAATCCGGATGATCCCGCGTCCAAATACGTGCTCCCCGCGTGCTCCGTCTGACAGTCGCCCGATTTTTCACTAAGTGCCCACGACGCTGCTGCGCCGTTCCATCAGGACGACGTCCCGCCAGATTCCGTTCAGCTTCCCCAATCGCTCCTGCCTGCCGATCTCCCGGAACCCGAATGCCTTCTGGAGTGCAATGCTGGCGGCGTTCTCCGGGAACGCCCCACCCTGAAGGGTCCAGATTCCCTCGCGCTCTGACGCGTCAACGAGTTCCGCCATCAGTGCCTTGCCAACCCTTCTTCCCCTGAAGCGGGATCCCACGTACACGCTGACTTCCGCGACACCCGAGTGGACGCACCGGCTCGATACCGGACTCAGGGCGGCCCAACCCGCAATCTCGCCGTCTACCCGGGCGACGAGCCGGCACGGCTCGAGGTGACTCCTGTTCCAGGCGTCCCAATCGGGGACTTCCGTGTTGAACGACGCGTGTCCCGTCGCGATGCCTTCCTGGAGAATCCCGCGCACGGCATCCCAGTCCTCCCGTGTCATTGGCGTGACGATCTGATTCATCGGCTGATTTCCCTTCGCGCGACGATTAACGTCAATTCGGAAAAAAGGCTACAGTCAAATTGGCCACAAAGAGCCTGAATGCGGGTAGGGGGTAAGTACCGCCCACAAGGTGGCTTCATTTTTTGCCCTTTTCAGTTGACAAAGGAGGATCGTACCGTGCATGTTTATTGTTGAATCAGGAAGAGCGGTATACATCGTTGAGGTCTGAATGGGCGATATTCTCAAGGTGGAGCATCTCGAGGCCGGGCCCGGGCAGCGGCGGGACGGCTATCTGACGGTTGGAGAGATGCAGGATAACTCTCCGGTACGCCTCCCGTTGGCGCTGCTGAACGGCGCGGAGCCGGGACCAACGCTGTATATGCAGGCCACGAGCGACGGCGACGAACTGAACGGCATCGCGGTGATCCGGCGGGTGCTGAGGCGGCTGGATCCGGCGGTTCTGAAGGGCAGGTTGATTGCAACCCTGATCGTGAACTTCCACGCCTTTCACGCGGGCGAGTCCCTGAATCCCGTGGACGGGAAGAAGATGAACCGGTGCTTTCCCGGCCGCAAGGAGGGTACGTCGAGCGAGCGGGTGGCGTATCGA
>CAZKDZ010000131.1:0-20026 GCA_964551635.1 uncultured bacterium
GGGCTGGCGCAGGCGGTGCGGCTGGCGGACCGGATCCGGGGCAACCGGCGCCTCCTGCTGTTCTGCGTCACGGTGGGCGTGTTCGCGGGGCTGGTCTCATCGATCTGGTTCACGCTTCACCTTGGGCATACGCACGGCGCGTACAACTTCTCACGGCTGTTCTTTAACGGGAATCCCAAGGCGGTCTTCTCCACCACACTGGGGCAAATGCGTACTCCGGGGGCGCCCGAGTTGAGCCGGGTGTTGTTTTTCGGCATTGGCGCGGGGCTGATGGCGGTGCTCACGTTCCTGCGGTACCGTTTTTCGTGGTGGCCGATCCACCCCATCGGACTGGCCGTGGCCGCCGCGGACAACGTGTACAGCCTGGCGATGCCGGTATTCATGGCGTGGGCCGCGAAAGCGGTCGTCATGCGCGTGGGCGGCGTCGCCCTCTACCGCCGGTCCAAGCCGCTGTTCCTGGGTCTGCTGGTTGGATACACGGCGGGCGTCGTGCTCGCGTTTACGGTCGACGCCATCTGGTTTCCCGGGCAGGGACACCAGGTGCACTGGTGGTAGCCGGAGACAGTCGCCAGGTTTCCGCTGATTGTACCCGCCGATTTTCCGCCGCCCCGCGTGCGGAATGAAGCGTTGTTGTACCGGAACTCCCATCCGAAACGAAATCCATGGAATCGTCGCCGATACATACCTCGGAACCCCTGACCGGCAGCCATCGGGAGACGCGAAGCGGAGTCACGCCGAGGTCCGTCGGCATCGGTCTGCTGATGGTGGTCTTCGTCAACTTCTGGATCCTCTACTCCCTGTACCTGATCCGGGCTTCGTGGCTGCAGGTGACCCACTTTCCAATGGGGCTGTTCGTGCCGTTTATGCTCCTGGCGCTGTTCGTCAATCCCGCGCTCAGGGCGCTCGGACGCGGCGGGGGCCTGTCCCGGTCGGAGATTCTGGTGGTGGCCGCGATGGGCCTGACCGGCGCGATGATACCCGGATTCAGCTTGATGACCACGCTCTTGGGAACGATCTCGGTCCCGTACTACCTGGCCACCCCGGAAAACCAGTGGAGCGCCTTTTTTCATATCCACATGCCGGACTGGATCGCGCCGTTGAACCGGGGCGGCACCATGAGGATGCTGTTCGAAGGCCTCCCGTCGAAGGATGCTCCGATTCCCCTGGGGGCCTGGGCCGGGCCGCTGAGCTGGTGGATGGCCCTTGTGGGCGCATTCGCGTTTGCTTCGATGTGCCTGATGGTGATTCTGCGCCGGCAGTGGGTGGAGTACGAACGCCTGGTGTACCCGCTCGCGCAGGTAGCCGCAGACATGGCCGGAGATATGCGGGACGGAGGCCTGTTTCCGGGATTCATGCGGACACGTGCGTTCAAGTTCGGATTCGGGGCCGCCACCCTGGTGATGACCTGGAACATGATGTCGCATTTCGCGCCGGGGTTTCCCGAGATCCCGCTCGGCATCCCGTCGCGATGGACCACGTTTTTCAAAGGATTTCCGCCGCTGCATACGACCATCAATTTCTATACGATCGGCTTCGCGTATCTGGCCAACCTTGACGTCCTCTTCAGCATCTGGTTCTTCCACTTCATGGCGATGTGGGAGGTGTTCGCGTTCGGGCGCCTGGGGGTGGGCGGAATCTCCGGCGGCGCGGCCGTGTCGTGGCAGAGCATCGGCGCGCTGTGTACCCTGGTGGTGTGGGGGCTGTGGACCGCCCGGAAGCACCTGCGCCAGGTCCTCAGAGGGGCGCTCCATCCGTCCGGCGACGACGCCGAGGAGATCCTGTCCTACCGGACGGCCGTGTCCGGGGCGGCGCTGAGCCTGATCTTCATCGTTGCGTGGTTTTACAATTCGGGTATGGGTCTGCTTCTTTCAACGGCGCTGGTTCTGCTGTTTTTCATTACTTACCTGGGCATTGCGCGGGTGGTTGCGCAGTCCGGCCTGCTGTACGTCAGTTCGCCCATGTTCCCGCAGACCGCGATCCTGCGCACCGTCGGCCCGGCCGCGATTCCCGGGCGCGCGATGACCGCGCTGGCATTTACCTTCGCCCTGCGCAACGACGGCCGCGGGCTCTTCATGCCTGCGCTCGCGCACGTGGCGAAGATCGGCGACCTGATCGGCGGGAACAGGCGCAGACTGGGCCTTGCCGTCGCGCTGGGCCTGGTCGGGGCCGTGGCGACGTCGGTCGGCCTGACGCTCTACTGGGGATATACGATCGGCGCGTACAATTTCGGGAGCATCGCCCTGTTGCGGCGCACGGTGCCCACGTTCAACTCATTCGTGAGCATGATGTCCAGCCCGGACCCGGTGAAGCCGGAAGTTTTCGGGTATTTCGGGGCCGGATGCATCGCCATGCTCGCGCTTACGTTTCTGCGTTACCGGGTACCCTGGTGGCCGCTGCACCCGCTGGGCCTGGCCGTCACCTGGTCTGGAATGACGGTGCATTCGGTGCTTTCGGTATTCCTCGCGTGGTCGGTAAAAGCCATCGTGCTGAAGGCGGGCGGCGTTTTTCTGTACCGGCGTTCCATTCCCTTTTTTCTGGGTTTGATGGTCGGATACGCGCTGAACGTGGGGATTTCGTTCGTGCTGGACATCACATGGTTCGGCGGCGAGGGGCACGGTGTACATGCGTATTGAAAGGCGGGGGACAGGAGAGATGCGATCGTTTCTGTGGACATCGGCGGTCCTGGTTCTGGGTGTTGTACTTGCAGGATGCGATGGATCGGATAGTGGTTCGTCCGGTGAGACGACGACGCTCAGAATCGTATGGATGGGTCCGGAACGGGAAGCGTTCCGGGCGTGGAAAAAGGGATTCGAGGCGGAACATCCGGGCGTGCGAATCGAGCAGAGGTTCATCCCGTACGATCAGGGTCCGACGGTATACAATACCATGATTCAAGGGGGAACGCTGCCGGACCTCGGGTATCTGTTCATGGGGATGATTTCGGAGTACGCGGAGCGGGGGGTGCTGGAGCCGCTGGACGACGACATGACGGCTGACGAACGCAACGCGTGGATTTCCACGGCGCTGAGCGCCGGCGAGTACAGGGGAAAGACGTACGGGGTACCGCTGTGGGGCGCGAACCGGGTTCTCTACGCGCGCAGGGACTGGATGGAAGAGGCAGGCATAAGCGGTCACCCCGAAACGTGGGAAGCGGTCCGGGACCTGGCCATCAAGTTGAACAAGCCGCCCGAGCGCTACGGGATCTGTGTGGGAGCGGGAAGGCCGAAACACCTGATGCAGGAGCAGATCGCCATGATGTGGGGTTTTGGAGCAGGCTTCTTCGACGGCGACGGCAGGCTGGCCATCAACAGCCCGGAGGCGGTGGCGTACGTGAGATTTCTCACGGATATGCACCTGGTGGACAGGGCCATGCCGCCGGGCATCCTGAATCTGAACGCGGATGACTGCTATGCGGTCATGGACGCGGGAAAGGCGGGCCTGACGTTCAGCGGGCCGTGGCAGTACGGGCGGTGCCGGGACGCCGGAGTCGCGTGCGAGCCGCTGATGACGCCGGCGGGACGGGACCGGAAGATGCTGCTGATTCTGGATATTCTCTCCGTGTTTTCCACGTCGAGGCAGAAAGACCTGGCGTATGACTTTATCCGCTTTACGCAGCGTCCGGAAAACCGGGAATTGATGGACGTGGAGAACGGGGGCGTGCCGGTGACCAGGACGTTGTCAGAGCACGCGTACTACAGGACCGCGCCGATCCGCAATTACCTGGCGCAGGCGGACCTGATCAGGCTCACGCCGAAGCACCCGGAATGGACGAAGATACAGGATGGATGGGGAGAGGCGATTCAGATGGTCCTGGCGGGTACGGCGTCTCCTCGTGAGGCGCTGGACAAGGTCTACGCGCGTCTGATGAGAGAACTGGAAGACCCCACGCTTCCCATTGAGAACTGAGGATAGCGCATGGAGCGGGAGAAACGACGGCTGGCCTACCTCTACGTTGCCCCGGCGGCTGTGTGGCTGTTTCTGTTTATGGGATACCCCATACTGGACGTGATGGAAACGAGTCTCTATCGCACGTCCTACAAGGGTGAGACGTTTACCGGGTTTGGGAACTACGTCGGGCTTCTGCAGGACGAACTGTTTCTGCTGGTGCTGAAGAACACGGCGTTGTGGACGGCCCTGGCGGTCGCGATGAACGTGGGATTGGGGTTGGGCGTGGCGCTGTTGCTGAGCCGCGAGTCGGCGTTGAGCGAATGGGTCCGGGGCATGCTGATCCTTGCGTGGGCCATGCCGCTGGTGGTGGCGGCAATCACCTGGAAGTGGATGTACAACGGCGAATACGGGCACCTGAATTCGCTTCTGCTGGGCTTGCAACTCATCGATACGCCGGTTCAATGGCTGACGGACGCTTCAACGGCGTTTGCCGGCGCGCTGGTGGCCCGGTTGTGGACGGCCCTGCCGTTTACCACGTTCGCATTCCTGTCGGCGCTGCAGTCCATCCCGGGAGATCTGTACGAGGCTTCCAGGATCGACGGGGCTACGAAATTCAGCCAGTTCCGCCATATCACCCTGCCGCTCCTGCGTACGGTTACACTCGCGGTCCTGCTGGTCAGCGTAATCTGGTCTTTCAACAGCTTTGTCTTCATCTACGTCATTACGGGGGGAGGCCCGGCAAACCAGACCCAGATTATGGTCACGGAGATCTACCGGCGCGCGTTCGGCTATTTCAACTTCGGGCAGGCCGGCGCCCTGACCGTTCTGGCGTTCTTCCTGCTGCTTGGAATCAGTCTTCTCCAGTGGCGGGTGTTCTATAGGCGGGGGGTCTAGCGATGAAACCGTTCCGAATGTGGCCGGCCGAGGTCTTGCGGACGCTTCTGATCGCGGGCGTCGCCGCATTCGCACTGTTTCCGTTTCTGGTCGTTGCGGGGACCTCGCTGAAGACACTGGGCGAAGTATTCCAATCGCCGGCGACGCTGGTGCCCAGGCTGGTTGCGTGGCAGAATTACGTGGATGTCTTCGTCCGGATTCCAATGACTCGCCATCTGGCGAACAGTCTGATTATCGCCACGGCAACTACGGTTCTGAACATCGCCGTGGCGACTCCGGCGGCCTACGCGATGGCGCGCATCAGGTTCCGCGGGCGCGGGGTGTTCGGTCTGGGCATCCTCGTAATGCAGATGTTTTCCCCGGTGATCGTTCTGATTCCCCTGTTCAAGGTGATGAAGGCATTCCATCTTCTGGACACCTACAGCGGCCTGATTCTGGTGAATACCGCCGTTACCCTGCCGTTTTCGATCTGGGTACTGGCGGGTTTTTTCAGGCACATTCCGGAAGAACTGGAAGACGCGGCGATGATCGACGGCCTCTCCAGGACGGGCATGCTGTTCAGGATCGCCCTGCCGCTGACGGGGCCCGGGCTGGCGACGACCGCGATCTTTGCGTTCGTGACCGCCTGGAACGAGTTCATCTTCGCGCTGGTGCTGGTCTCCCGGCGGGAAATGCAGCCGATCACGATGGCGCTCTATGCGTGGGAAAAGAACAACGTGGTGGAATGGAACCTGCTGATGGCGACCGCGGTGGTGGCGACGGTTCCCACCGTGCTGCTGTTTCTGCTGGTCAGGAAGCGGCTCACAGCAGGTTTGATGTCGGGAGCAGTGAAGTCGTAATCCCCGTGTACGCGGACTATTCAGTGGCATCACGAAGTAGCGCTGCCCCTGTCTCGCGGTCGAACAGGTGGACGGCATCGAGATCGAACGCCAGGCGCACCTCCCCGTCCAGTGCAGGTGTACGGTCTGCGGAGACCCGGGCGACGAAGGAGGACCGCCCGACGGCCAGGTAAAGCCAGGTTTCGTGTCCCATCGGTTCCACGACTTCGACTCTCGCGGTGACCGCTTCCGCTTCCCGGACCTCATGTGCGGAAGACGCGTAGAAGATGTGCTCAGGCCGGATGCCGAGGACAACGTGCCGGCCGAGGTGGGATTGCAGGCGGTCGTGGTGCCGGTCCGGAATCGGGAGGCGGAGTCCGTCTCCCCAAAACGCCGGTCCGCCGTCCGGGACGAGTTCGCCCTCAAGGAAATTCATCGACGGGCTGCCGATAAAGCCGGCGACGAACTGGTTCGACGGACTGCGGTACAGATGGACCGGGGCCCCGACCTGCTGGATTCGACCGTCTTGCATGACGACGAGCCGGTCGCCCATGGTCATTGCCTCAACCTGGTCGTGGGTGACGTAGATCATGGTCGCCTGGAGGCGGGCGTGCAGCTTGCCGAGTTCGGTCCGCATCTGAACCCGCAGTCTTGCATCCAGGTTGGACAGGGGCTCGTCGAAGAGGAAGACTTTCGGTTTCCGAACGATAGCCCGGCCGAGGGCAACCCGTTGGCGCTGTCCTCCGGACAGTTCTTTCGGCTTGCGGCGCAACAGGTCTTCGATTCCCAGGATATCCGCCGCCTCACGCACCCGGTTGTCGATCTCCGCCCTGGGATATTTTCGCAGCTTCAGACCGAAGGCCATATTCCGGTACACGTCCATGTGGGGGTAGAGGGCGTAGTTCTGGAAGACCATCGCGATATTCCGGTCTCTGGGCGGAAGATCGTTCGCCAGGCATCCGTCGATGTGGATTTCACCCCCGTTTACCTCCTCCAGGCCGGCAATCAGCCGGAGGGTGGTCGATTTTCCGCATCCGGAAGGCCCCACCAGCACGACGAATTCGCCGTCCTCAACGCGAAGGCTGAAGTCGTCAACCGCGACGGTATTCCCGTTATAGATCTTTCGGACGTTTTTGAGGACTACGGCTGCCATGGTGGCCCTTCCCTGGCGTGTGATGCGATCGACCGGGTAAAGTAAGCATATCCCATCGGAATGACAAGCTCCCCGGGCTTCTTGCCGGCCTGCGTATCGCCGATGGACCGGGCCTTCTGGCAGCCACGGACCGGGGTGCGATCACCGCGTTGAGTCGGACATGATGCCTGTTATTGCGAAAAGAGGATGGGCAGGGGTCTGCACACTCGCTGTTTCAGTGGCGTTTTCATGGAGTTCGGTTTTCGGAGGTGAGCATGTGAACATCCGGGATCTGCTGGGAGACCGGGGGGTCAGCAGTGCGTTGCTGCAGGCCGAACGCACGCATCCCTACCTCTTCTTCTCGGCCGAAGACGTGCCGCGCCTGCGCGAAATGGCCGGGCGGGAACCGTACCGCGCGTGCGCCGAGGGGATCGTCCGGGCGGCCAGGCTGACGCTGAGAAACCCGATCCCCAAAGAACCGCCTGCCGGAGCGGCCGACAGCCGTTTGCCCGACGGCAGCTACGACGAGTCGTTTCTGAAGGCGACCTACGATTTCCTGTCCTATGCGTACGCGTTGCAATACTACGGCCCGCTGTACGCGTTTGCGTACCTGCTGACGGAGGAGGAAGTTTTCGCGCAGCGCGCCAAGGCGTGGGCGCTGGCGTACGCGGGCTGGGAGAACTGGGGTCCGGCGGCCGATCCCTGGGATATGGAGGCGGCCATGATCCTCTCGGGAGCGGTGATCGTCTACGATTGGATTCCCGGTCGATTCTCACGGGCGGAACGCGATCGTCTGCTTGCGGGACTGCGCGAGAAGGGGCGGAAGCTGTGCAGGAAGGATGCGTACTGGCTGACGCAGGACCCGGTGGCGCGGCGCGGGTCGCTCGCGAATAACCACAGATGGCGAAGCATACCCCTTGAGGGACTGGCAGGGTTGGGGCTGCTCTACGAGGTCGAAGAGGCGCGGGACTGGCTGGATATGGGGCTGGTGCTCACGCGGGATTATCTCCTGCCGGCGGCCTATGGGAGAGACGGTGAGCGGATGGAGGGACGCGGCTGGCTGGGAGTCTGCCTGAGCGACGGGGGTCGGTTTATGGAGGCGGTGGCCCGCAACGGAGGGCCGGACCTGTTCGATACCGGGCCGCTGCGCCGACTGTCGCACTTTCTGACTTTCGGGATGGAGATGTACAGGTCGCGCGGGCATTATAACGATCGGGCGGGCCTTCTGGCGCACGCCGGAAGGCTCCGGGACCCGTCGCTTCAGTGGCTGGCCCTGAAGCACGATCTGCGGCCGGATATGGAGGGATACCCGGCGTACTGGTATAACCGGGATAAAGTCCTCTATCAACCTGAAACCCCTTATGCAGTAAGCCTTCGGTGGGATGCCGGGTCCGGCCGGATGCGGATCGAAGTAAACGGCGTCCTGCGGGATCGGCAGGATATCGAACGCGTGGATGGGATCGACAGGGTCTCGCTTCAGGTTGAGGGCGACCGTGTCGAAATCGCTTCTCTCGACGTCTTCGACGCCGCCGGGGACGTCGTGGATCGCCTCGATGGACCGGTGGCGCTCACGAATGAAAGCGGCGAGACGGGCCTCGGATTCGCCAGCCTGCGCGCCGGCGAGATCCGGGTTTCCATACGTAAGCACCGATCGGACACCGGGCAGGCGATGTTGATGCTGATGTCAGGATCCAGGCGCGTGAGGGGCATCGCATTTACCGGAGAACACGAGATCGCCAAGGCGGTTGAGGAGATGGACGGAACGTATACGCTGGGCGTTTCGGCGGCGAAGGGGCTCTATTTCCACGGGCCCTGGGAATTCCTGTTCTACGACGGGAGCCTGGCGCCGGCGGCGCCGAAGCAGGACGTGACCGGGTTTCATTTCCGGGACCTGGGGCTGGTGAAGGTGCACGACACGCTGCGCGGGGAAGGAGTTCACGTCACGTTTACCTCCGGTCCGGAAGTGAGTAAGGAACAGGGGGACAAGAATGCGTTTACACTCACCACGTTCGGGGAGCGGCTGTTGTCGCCGCCGCGGACACCGAAGACGGGGGAGGCGACGCTTACGCAGGCGCAGTACGATCTGACGGCCTGGTACCAGGGCACACCGGGGCGAAACACGATTCTGGTGGACGGACGGGGACAGCCGACGGTACACGAGGAAAGTCCTGTACCGCGTGAGTACGAATTGCAATGGCTGGGACCGGAGGACGTTGTGAAGAGCGGCCGGATCGAGGAGACCTATTTTTCAGGGGACTACGATTACGTACGGGGGGAAGCGGCGCACGCGTACCGACCCCTGCTGGAGACCTACCGACGCCATCTGATGTTCGTGAAGCCGCCGGGCGACCCGGACCTGCGGTACCTGGTGCTGTTCGATGAGATCGAAACCGCGGGAAGACAACCCAGACAGATCGAGTGGCGGCTGCTGACCCCGTACGGTGAGGTGAAAGTCGCCGGCGGCACTTCCAGAATCGAGGGGCGCGCGGCGTGGGTGCACATCGGACACCTCTGGCCTGAGGCGTCGACCGTCAGGATCGATTCCGCGCCCGCGCCGCGGGATGCGGATCGGCAGCCCTATCTGCGGTTTCCGACGCCGGGGCCGGTGGAAAGGGTTCACTACCTTCACCTGCTTCAGCCGCTGCGTTCTGGGGAAGCGGAACCGGTTTCGGCGAAGCGGTTGATCGGGAACGGGGGGATCGGCGTCCGGGTAAGCGGCCCGGATGCGATCACTCTGGCGGTCTTCAGAACTGGAGAGGATTCAGTCACCGCGGGCGGGCTGACCACGGACGCCCTCGCCAGTCTGGTGCGAAGGGGAAAGGACGGCGCCGGATCTGTGGTCTTGCATGGCGGGACGTTTGCCGAACTGGACGGGAGACGCGTCTTCAGTTCCGCGGATCAAACGAGCGTTCTGGTCGAGCTACCGGTTGAGTAAGCAATGGAGGGAATTCGTGTGGCGGGCACGGACAGGGGCCTGATCACGGTATTGAGTCAGGTATGGTGCGCGTCATCCGTCAGGGGATTCAGGTTGATGATCGATGAGTAATTCTTCGACATCCGTATAGAGATTGTCCAGGTTTTCTTCTATAATTCCCCACACGATTGTGTGATCAATGCTGTTGTAATCATGTGCGAGAATATTTCTGAATGAAATGATACTACGATGATCCCGTATTCTATTGAGTAACTGCGGATTATCTCGTTTTATTTTATTCAATGCTTCACCGATTATTTCGAATTTTCGTTCGACGCCACTCTTGAGCAGTTCGTCTTCTCGATAGTCATCATAGGTCTTGTCCTGAACAAACTTGAGGATTGCCGAGGACGCATCCTTGATGTCATAGAGGTATTTGAGTATCTCATCGTCCATAGATGTTCACCCTTTCGTCAAGGATGCTGCGACGAAAGTAGGGGTTCTTGAGTCCATTGAACGTAAGCAGATCAACATTGCAATTCAGCTTGTCCTCGAGATGGTGTAAAAGCCCGAAAAACCGCTTCGAAGGAAACGTAGTAGGATCCTCGAACTCCACGATCAAATCCACGTCGCTGACAGCGGTTCCCTGGCCCCGGCTCAAAGATCCGAACAGATCCAGTCTTTTCACCTTGAATTCCAGACATGCAGGAACTGCGATTTCCTTGATTTTCTCTATTGTCACGGTCAGTAATCTCCGAACATCGATGATCATATGACTGCCTGAAAGATACGCGAATCGAGGCGAACTGTCACCTACATTCCATGCATACAGGCTTGTTATCCGATCGGAGAGCCCTTGTTGTCTGGCTCTCCGCCCACTTCCCGGTCGGATGGCTGTTTACGCTGAAAACGTCGGTGAGCTTTTGTCGCTGGACGTCGGAGGCCACGCCCGGTGGGTGCCTGTCCATTGAAATCCGGGAAGTGCAACTGAGAAGCTTCAAGTATGTGACTGCTACTACACGGGATGCGCGATGGCCGAGGATCGAATCGAGACATTGAAGGACATGCACCTGACCACGGATCTGCGGGATGGGGCGGAGATTGTGGCGCCGGTGCATCCGGACTGGGCGCCGCTCGTCGGCCGATTGCAGGAAATGATCCGGACGCATGCAGGTGTGGATCTGCCGATCGTGGATCCGGCCGTTCTTTCACCCCTGCCCGAAGGCCGGCACCGCGTGCTGCTGGGTAACGCGATGGTCAACGATTCGATCATGGCGCTCTATCGCCGGCAATATGCCTTCGTCGACGAATTCTATCCTGGCGGGGACGGGTATGCAATCCGGACGGTACACAACCCCGAAAACTGCGGCTGCAACGTGTTCCTGGTGGGCGCAAGCCGGGTGGAGGGTGCGGTCACCGCATTCGGGGAGCTTGAGGGCGTCCTGGAGGAGACCCGGGGACGTTTGAGGTATACGAACCTGTCGCGGTCCGAGGTGCACAGGACGCTGCTGCCGGAAATGACGCCCGCGGCCTTCCGAGAATGGGTAGCCGAGATGTATCGGGACAATCTCAGCTACTATCCTGTCGAACAGGGGACCTTCCTGGGGCTGGCCCACCACCTGACCCACGATCCCGGCTGCGCGCGGATGTTCAGGGACGCGCTCTTCTACTACGAGGAACTGGTGAGGAACCGCTACGGCGGAAACTGGCTGTTCGAGCACATGCTGTTCATCTATTCCTGGGCGTGGCGGCTGTTCCTGGTCTGGGACCTGATCGAGGAGAGCGATGCCTTTACAGACGCGGACCGTCTCCGGATCACAAACATCCTGTGGGGCCTGGCGAACTACGTGGCCGGCACGCGCTATTTCAAGGGCGAAGCGCCGCCGCCACCGGAGATCCGGCAGAACCACTGGACGTTCGCGGGTCTGAGCGGGTCGTTCTGCACGGGTTATTTCGAGACCTATTACGGGATCACGCGATTCGAGAACCAGAACCTGTATTCCAGGGCGGTTTTCGACGGGCAGGCGAACAGCTACAAGCCCAACGACGATGCGGGGGGCGGATGGTGGGGCTACTGCTGGCTGGCGCCTTACCACCAGGCCATCTATGATCTGAAGCGTGACGATTTTCGCTTTCTTGAAAACGGCCAGCTCAAAACCTTTGCCGACTACGGCATTCAGGTGACGGACAATCTCGGCGTTCCGGTGAGCTTCGGCGATATGTGGTCCTATATAGAGCCGGGGCGGTACGCGGTCGCGGTCAAGAACAAGACCATCTCGCTCGAACTCGCGATGGCCCTCTGTACGGCGGCCTGGTACTACGAGGACGGGAGCTACCTCTGGGCGCTGGAGTGGATGGGCGGCGCGCCGTATCCCGGTTGTTATTACCGGGCGCTTCCGAAACGCGCGCCAAACCGGCTGGCAGGGGTCACCGTGGCGCCGTTCAACCGTTCGCTTTACGAGTGGGTGGAACGCCACGCGCGGGGCGGAGCGAACGTGCCGATCGAGGAAGCGTTCGATAAACTGGTGATGCGCGGCGGGTTCGACAGGGACGACGAATACCTCCTTCTGGACGGGACGTCGACGTTCGCGCACGGGCACGAAGACGGCAACTCGATCGGACGGCTGACGTGGAAGGGGCGGATGTGGCTGGCGGAACTGGACTACATCTGGAAGCGGCCCCGCCACCACTCGTCGGTCGTGTCGATCTGCAACGGTGAAACCGCCGAAATGCCGCCCCTGGTGGCGTTGAAGTGGGCGGAGAGGTTCGGGAGCACGGCTTTCACACGCACGGTCGTGCCGGGAACCAACGGGCTGGACTGGACGCGGGATATCCTCTGGGTCAAGGGCGGGTTCATTCTGGTCGCGGACTCGCTGCGGCTGCTCGAGGATGCGGATTACGATCTGAGGTGCCTGTGGAGGACACTTGGCGAGGTCAGACAGGACGGCTGTGAACTGACGGTGGAACAGGAGGGCGTATATTTCCGCATTCTGAATGCGGATGACTCTGAAAAGTCCCTGGTGACGGAGGAAGCCCGCGTTGCAGGGACCGACCCTTACGAACTGTATCCGTTTGCGGACGGCCCGATCCGGATCTTCAGCCAGCACAAGGCGCTGCACGGCCGGCCCGGGGACGTGGAGCGTTACTTCAACCTGATGGTGGCGGGCTCGGATGAGGAGATAGATAGTTGGCGAATCGAGCGAATCGGCGAGGGCATGGTTCGGGTGGGGCATCCGGACGGTCCGTCCGTATTCGGCACTGTCGACGCGGAGGCGCAAATAGGCGCCATCCGGGTCGCCGCCTGCGCTTTCGCGTTGACCGAATCGTCCCTGACGTTGCTTGACGCGACGGGTCTGTGGGCCGCCGGAGCGATGTTTGAGAGCGACGCGCCGGTACACATCGTACTGCATCCGGGGGAGGGTGACGTCCGCGCAGGAAAGGAGACTCGAGTGCGGGCGGAGGGAATCTGTTTTGACGGAGAGGCAGAACATGCGCCTGAGAGTCTTTCGGCCGGAACGCATCGGATCCGCCTGGAAACCGATATCGGTGGCGTCTTGCGCGAGGCCGTTCGAACCGGAACGCCTTACGAGCATCGCAGAGCGCCCCGAAAACACGGTTTTGTGCCGAAGGATACGCCGCTCAGGCGGTTCTGGGAGACGGATGTCGGGGGGTCTGTCCGATGCGTCGATGCGAGCCGCGACTCGATCGCGGTCGGGACGGCCGGGGGGCAGGTAATCATGCTGGATCATGACGGGAGGATCGACTGGAAGCGCGAGACCGGCGCCGACGTGCGCGCCGTGCACCTGGCGGACCTGGAGGAAGGCCGGCTTCTGGCCGGGGGACGGGACCGCGCGCTGACGATGTTCGACTCCAAAGGAGAGGTTTGCTGGAGGCGCGCGTTTTCGCAGTCGCACGGTGTGGATCAGAACGTGAACGCGGTGACCACGGCGGATCTGACCGGTGACGGCAACCCGGTGGTCCTGGCGGCCACGGACGGGTGGCTGGTGTGGGCGCTGGCGCCGGATGGCGGGGAGGTCTGGCAGCGGCAGATCGAACACCACGCCGCGCGGACGATGGTCGTCGGAGACGTGGAGGGAGACGGCAGGCAGGAAATCCTGGTGGGCGCTGAATATTACACGTCGAATCTCCTGGAGGCCGACGGTAGCATCCGGTGGACGGTTAACGGGGGTCCCTGTTTTACGGCGCTGGCCCTCGCGGACCTGAATGGCGACGGCGTGAAGGAGTCGGTCTACGGCGCCATGGACGGAAACGTCTATGCGGTCGATTCGATATCCGGAAGGACCCTCTGGACTGCCAACCTGGGAGACGACGTCCGGCGCGGCGCGACGGTTCCCGGGAGTGGATTCGCGGCGGGGAGCGTAAGCGGGCACGTGGCGCTGTTGACCGGCGCGGGAGGGAAGCGCTGGCGCCGGGACCTCGACGGGGCCGTGACCGGACTGGTCATTCTCGAGGCCGGCGGCGAAGAGATGATCGTTGCGGGGACGTCGGACGGTTGGGTCGTGTTCCTGTCGCCAGACGGGGAGGTTGCGGGCAGCCACCGCATGGAGGCCGGCGTGACCGTGTTGAAGTCCCTGACGGTACTTGGAGAGTCCGCCCTTCTTGTTGGGACCGACGGCGGCGGCGTGAGCGCCCTTCGTCCCGATCCGGCGGCATTCGATTTGCGCATCAATCCCTGATCGCATAAATTGGTATGCCCTTTAACCGACGCACGAACGACGTGTCATCACGCCGTCCATACACCCGATTCCGGAGAACGATCCCATGAGATTCGCACTCGTCCTGTCGCCCCTTGACGAAGAACGGATGGCTCTCGCCCGTCAGATCGGCGTAACCGACCTTGTAACGACGCTCCCCGGGGGCGGCCCGGTCTGGGATTTTGACGCCATCGTGCATCACAAACAACGAATCGCTGACGCGGGTCTCACGTGGTCCGTCGTCGAGTCCGTGCCAATTTCGAACCGCATTACGCTGGGTCTGGACGGACGTGACGAGGACATCGACGCGTACTGCAGCACCATCCGCAACCTGGGCTCGGCCGGCATTGGAATCATGTGCTGGAACTGGATGGCCGTGTTCAACTGGATGCGCACGTCTTTTACGACACGGGGACGGGGAAATGCGTTTGTGAGCAGCTACGATGACGCGCTGATGGAAAACGCGCCCAATACGAAATACGGGGAAGTGAGCGAAACGCTGCTCTGGGAAACCCTGGAGTACTTTCTGGAAAGGGTCATTCCCGTGGCCGAGGAGGCCGGCGTCAAGCAGGCGCTGCACCCTGACGACCCGCCCCTGTCGCCCGTGAGGGGGATCGGCCGTATCATCACCAGCGTGGACGCGTTCCAGCGCGTCGTCGACATGGTTCCCAGCGACTACAACGGGATTACCTTCTGCCAGGGCAACTTCGCCGCCATGGGCGCAGACGTGCCGGCCGCCATCCGCCGGTTTGCGGACAAGATCCATTTCTCTCATTTCCGCGACGTACGAGGCACCGTACCCAGTTTCGAGGAAACCTTCCACGACGAAGGCGACACGGATATGGCGGAGTGCATCCGGGCGTACCGGGATATCGGTTTCACCGGGCCCATACGCCCAGACCACGTCCCGGTGCTGTCCGGCGAAGACAACGACCCGCCGGGTTACACCCTGATGGGCAGGCTCTACGCCGTCGGCTACATGAAAGGGCTGGTGGACGGAACGGCCTGAGTCCCGTTCCGTCCACGGAATCGCCGGTCCGGTAAATTGACTTCAGACCCATTTGCAGTGGCACATACGGGATTCCATGCGCGACATCAGAATCGGCGCCGCCCAGTTTGAAGCAAGGGACGCCGACAAACCCTACAACCTTTCCCGGATAGACGCCCTCACGCGGCGGGCCGTGGACGCGGGCGCCGAAATCGTCTCCTTCCACGAGTGCTGTATTCCCGGTTACACCTTTCTGCAGACCCTCCCGCGTTCCCGGATCGCCGAACTTGCGGAGCCCGTTCCGTGCGGCCCTTCAACGAACCGCCTGATTGAAATCGCACGGGAATACGACGTCGCCTTGCTGGCGGGCCTTGTGGAAGCGGATGGCGACGCCATGTACAACACGTACGTCGTCGTGGGTCCCAGTGGTTACGTCGCAAAGCACCGCAAGCTGCACGCCTTCATCAGCAGGTTCATCGACTCCGGCGACGCGTTCACCGTTTTCGATCTCCTCGGCTGCCGCGTGGGCATCCTGATCTGCTATGACAACAACTTGCCTGAAAACGTGCGCCTGACCGCCATGATGGGCGCGGAGATCGTCTTCATGCCTCACGTTACCTGCGGGCTGCCCTCCGCCATGCCCGGCAGGGGCGTCATCGACCGCGCTCTCTGGGAGAACCGACATGGCGACCCGGTGTCGCTCCGGCAGGAATTCAACGGACCGAAGGGACGAGGCTGGCTCATGCGCTGGCTGCCTGCCCGCGCCTATGAGAACGGCGTCTACGCCGTGTACACGAATCCCATTGGCATCGATCACGATACCGTCAAGAACGGCAATGCGATGATCCTGGATCCATTCGGCGAAATCCTGGTGGAGTCCGATGCACTGGAGGACGACGTGGTGGTGGGGTTGCTTACCCCCGACAAGATACCGGTCTCCTCGGGGTACCGGTATCTGCGCGCGCGCCGGCCCGACCTTTATGGAAAACTGGCGGAACCCCTTCCGGCTGACATGCGGGGCGGCACGAATCCGGGGTGGAGGCTGAAGGAACCGGAATAGACATGGATGGACTGGATCGACCGGATTAAGGCGGGAGCAAGAAAAACGCTCTTGATTCTGTGCATTAGCGAGAAATTCCGCCACATCGCATTGTAGGGGCGTCCCTTGTGGGCGCCCGGCCTCTGTCGGTGAAATCCGTTGAAAGGGAAAGATGGCGCAGAGTTCCGCACCTCGAGTGGAGTCCGGACCCCAAACGGCACTGCAGACCGACGCAGTGACGCTTCGCGCCGTCGCCATCGGCCTTCTGCTGGTGCTTGTCGTCAATTTCTGGATTTCAACCACCGAATACGTCATCCACGCCTCGCGGATGCAGCTCTCCTTTTTCCCCCTCGCCCTCTTCGCCACGTTTCTCCTGCTGGTCATCGTCAACGGCTTCGTCCGCCGCTTCCGGCCGGCCGGCGCCCTCCAGTCGTCCGAGCTTCTCACGATCCTGGCGATGGGGTTCGTCGGCGCCGTGGTACCAACGTCGGGAATCACGGGCTTCCTTCTGGGCATTCTCTCCGGCGTCTACTATTTCGCCACGCCGGAGAACCAGTGGGCCAACTACCTCCATCCCAACATGCCCGGATGGGCCGTGCCCTCGAACGAAAATCACGCGATGACCTGGTTTTACGAGGGACTGCCCGAAGGGCAACCGGCGCCATATCACGCCTGGATCGCCCCGCTCATCAGCTGGATCTTCTTTCTGCTTGCCCTTTGCACCCTCCTGTTCTGCATTGCGGTTATCCTTCGAAAGCAGTGGGTGCGGAACGAGCGCCTGGTCTTTCCGCTTGCGTCCGTGGGCGCCACGCTGACCCGTGCGACCCGCGGCGGTTTCCTGCCAGATGCCCTTCGAGGAGGGCTTTTCTGGGGCGGCTTCGGCGTGGGATTCGGCGCCATTTCCTGGAATATTCTCAACTATTTCTGGCCGGTTGTGCCCAAAATCCCTCTGCAGGGCAAGTGGGTTGTCTTTGCGAAAGGCTTTCCGCGCGTCAACACCCGCATCAATTTTCTGACGGCCGGATTCGCGTACTTCGCCAACCTGAATATCCTGTTCTCCATCTGGGTATTCTTCGTTCTCTTCTTCTGGTTTGAAAACGGCATTATCAACCGCATCGGCTACGTCATCCCGCGCAAACCCCTCAACTTTTCGGCCGAAACCGAGGTCACGGCCTGGCAGGGCTTCGGTGCGCTGACCGTGCTGGTGCTGTGGAACCTCTGGACCGCCCGCACCCATATCAAAGCCGTCTTCGGCAGGGCGTTCGGGAAGGGTGACGCCGACGATACAGGCGAATTGCTCTCGTACCGGTTTGCCGTGTTCGGACTCATCGGCAGCCTCATCTTCATCTGCGCCTTCTTCTCCCAACTGGGCATGCAGGGCAAACTCGTCGCGCTTCTCGTGCCCGCACTGATCGTCAACTATCTCTCCATCGCACGAATCGTCTGCGAGACCGGTCTGGCCTATATGCGGACCACATTGACCGAGCAGTACGCCGCCCTGTACACGATCGGCACCAGTGCGCTCTCGCCTTCAAGCATGTCCGGGATCAGCCTTACGTACAGCCTTGTCTGCCAGGGCAAGGGCACCTTTATGGCGCCATTCATGCACGTGGTTCGACTCGCGGACCTCATCCGCCGAAACCGGCGACGGCTTGTGCCCGCTCTGGCCCTGGTCGTCGTCGTGGGACTCGCGGCCGACTTCGCCCTCACCATCTTTCTGGGTTACCGGACCGGCGCTTTCAATTTCAATGCCTGGCCCTTTTCCAGCGCCGGACGTTTCGCGTATGACCTCACTGTTACCCAGATGAGAAGCCCTTTCGATACCAGTTGGGAGCGTCTGGCCGTGTTCTGCGTGGGCGCCGCCGCGATGTCACTGCTGACCTTTCTGCACTACCGGCTGCCATGGTGGCCGTTTCACCCCATCGCATTTCCCATTGCCTTCTCATGGAACACCCAACTCACGTTCTTCTCGATCTTCGTCGTCTGGGCGATCAAGGCCATTCTACTCAAGGTCGGCGGCGTCAATCTCTACAGAAAATGGCAGCCGGCCTTTCTGGGACTCCTGACCGGATACGTCCTGGCCATCACACTTTCCTTCCTCGTGGACGCAATCTGGTTTCCGGGCCAGGGGCACGGCGTGCATAATTACTGAGCGCGTTCCATACCCGAAATCGTGCCGCCGAAAAAAAAAGCCGACGATATTTCCGCCGGCGCGTCTTGTTTGTCCAGATTCTAATGTGACTGCTGTCGCAGGTTTCACGGCATCACGCGGAATACCGCCGAACTCGTCGCCCTGCTTTCCGCCCCCCGGTCCTCCACGATCACCCTGAATGCCCATGGTCCCGGCGTGGACCCGTCCATATCGAGCGTGAGATAGTGCGGTTGCCAATCCCGCGTCTCCCTGTATGAATTGGTCACGGCCGTTGTCCACTCGGGAATGACCACGTCCTTTTCCTTCCACTTTTCAGGAAGCAGGCGGGTCTGGTACGTGATCCGGTAACTGGTAGCGCCGAATTCATCCCGCTTCAGATTGTAGACCTCGAAGTAGAACGACATGCTGGCGTCCCGCTGGCACTGCTTCAACGGGTTGGGCAGCACCATGAACCTGTCCCGTCCGAACGGTCGATCGTCCTGTTCGACAACACGCTGAGCCAGCAGCAGATCGCTGATTTGCAGCCTGTCCCGGCCGTAGGTGTTGATTTTCAGCGAGTCGCGAAGGGTTCCAAGACTCTTCCTGTTCAGGTCCTCCGTCTCAACCGCCAGGTGGTACGTTCCCGGATCCATGTCAAGACGCTCGCCCCAGAACAGGTATCCATCCCGCACGGCATTGCCTTCGATCCACGGCATTCTGTGAATGGGAGAAACCGTCTTTTCGACCTCCCGCCATCCCGCGTCGAACAGGAACAGGCCCTGCCTGAGATCCACCGCCTGTACTCCCGAACTGACCTCACGGTGCGCGACGTGTTCGCCAGAAAGCGCATAGTACAGCTCCACCCGGGTCTTGCCGTTCTCGCCGCGAAACTGCGCGATCTCGAACGGCGCATCGTACCGTTTCAGCCAGTAAGGGTCGCTGTAGTATTCCGGAACCCGCTCCACGAGGTCCTTGTATTTGCTCCGTACCGATCCGCGAATCGAAACGTGCAGCACTTCCCAGTTTTTTTCGCCGAGGCGTTCGAATGTAATGCTGAACCCCGGATAGCTCCAGGTCTCGCGGAGCAGCACGTAATTCATCCGGTCCAGATAGATGTTTCGCGCGTCGGGATGTCCATATCTGATGTACACCTGCCCGCGGTCCGTCTCCCAGCCCTCAATGCCGCGGTCCGGATCGGCAAACCTCAGATTGGCATACGCCACCCGCCTGCAGTGTTCGAGCATACGCTCGTTTCCGGGGGTCAGGAACAACGGGTCCCGTCCCGTCCAGAACCGCCGCAGGGTGTCTTCATCCGGAAGTTCCCCCCCATCCTGTAACGCCTCCCGGTCCGTCAATACCACCACCGACCTGATGAACTGCTGTTCCAGGCCGGACATCAGATCCAGACCCTGCGAATAGGCGGCGAAGGCTTTGTCCAGCTCATCACCGGTCTGATAACCCAGCCCGGTGAAAAAGTACGCATCCCAGTCTTCCGGATGGCGTTCCG
>CAZKDZ010000132.1:0-12723 GCA_964551635.1 uncultured bacterium
CACAAGGGTGAGTCCTACGTGGAAAAGATCGGACAGAAGCAATGGGAACGGGAAAAATGGGCGGCCGTGTCCTGATTCCCGTCCCGCATTTCAGAAGCTGTCTTAAAATTCCCAGCGGTCTTCGCACGGCTGCAAAAGCGCCGGTCGGCGTTGGTCAAACCCACCCGTATAGACAAATATGGGCGGATTTTCCCGCCTTGACCGCCACTTTTTCGCTCGCGCTCGGGAACTCGCCGGTAATTTTAAAACAGCTTCTCAGGGAGGAAGAGCGATGGACCGAGAATCCATGAGCCACGAAGAGAATTACTGCTTCGACGTCGGAGGATACCTCATCGTCAGGGGCGTCCTGGGCAGAGGCGAGGTTGCCGCCCTGAATTCGGCGATCGATACGCAAGGCAGGACAGACGGCATGCTGGGATGGCCGCAACCCCTGCGCGAACCCTTCCGCGACCTGCTGGTCCATCCGCACCTCGTCTGGTACCTGAACCAGATTGTCGGGCAGGGCTTCCGCCTGGAAACCGAACCGGAGTTGCTATGCGAAGGCGCAGGCGAAACGGACGCGCCCCTCGAAGGCGGCAACGAACCTCGCGACCCCACCCGCGCCTATTACTATCAGAACGGTCGCAGGTTCAGCGAAACGGTCCGCGCGGTGTGGGCCCTGGCGGACTCGGAGGCCGGCGCGGGCGGTTTCGTCTTCGTGCCCTGTTCTCACAAATCCAACGTGGAGACCCCTCACGACGTCCTCACCGGGAACGATGACATGGGTCTCACGCTGCAGCCGGTGCTCAGGGCGGGCGACCTGCTTCTCGTCGCCGGCGCCCTGCTTCAGGGCATGCGGCCGTGGAAGGGTACCGGTCCCCGGCGCCTGCTATCGTACGAGTTCGCGGGCCGGGGGGTCATCCGGTCCAGGGGAAGCGGGCCCAGGACCAGGGAAGAACCCACGCCCGAATGGATGTCAGCCATTTCAGACGAACAGAGGGCTGCCCTCTGGCGACCCGGCTACGAGAGTACGTCGCCGCCGCCCACCATCCTCACGGACGGAGAGTCGACGCGCTTGGACGAGTCCCGGGAAGTCTACCATCCGTCTATCTACGTCAGGAATCCCGACTCCGGAATCGACGAGAAGGAGTTTTATTTCTGGGACCTCTGCGGCCACCTCGTCATCCGGAACGTGATGGACGATGCCTGGCTGGAAGCCGCCAACGCCGCCATCGACCGCTTTGAGGACCGTATCGAAGTGGGCGATGAACTCGCACGTGGATCGAAAGCGCTCGCTGGGACCGGCCGGCCCCTGCTGCCGGGCCTGTTTCGTCTGCCGGAGCCCTACTGCAACCCCTTCCGGCGCATGATCGCCCACCCGGTCGTGGAGCACCGCCTCAACTGGATGGGGGCCAGCGGCGTCCGGCTGGGCGATGCCACGGCCTTCTGTTCCGTCAAGGGCGGTTCCGGCCACTCGCTGCACGATGCGAACGAACCGCTCAATCCCGGCCGCGGCTATGTCTACCAGAACGGCCGCAGCTATTGCGAGGCCGTGACGGTGAGCTGGCAATTGCGGGACGTGCCCGCGGGCCTCGGCGGGTTCGCCTGTGTACCGGGCAGCCATAAAGCCCAGTACCGCATGCCCCCCGGCGTGCGGTCCTGCGATGACCATATGGGGCTGGTCGTCCAGCCGGAAATGAAGGCCGGCGACGTACTCTTCTTTATGGACGGGGGCCAGACGCACGGCGCGCTGGCGTGGAAGAACGAGGTCGCCCGCCGCGCGATCCTGATCAAATATTCCTCCCGCAACTTCAACCGCAGCGGCGGCGAGATGGTGCATCCGGAGAACCGCTGGGGCGAGCTTGTCGACGAGATGACGGACGCCCAGATGGCCGTGATGCGCGGGCCGGACCGGGACGTCTTCAACCAGAACGTCCCGAGGCTGGAAGTCAGCGACGGGCAGGTTTCGGTATCGTACGAGCGGGGCGGCGCACTCTACAGCAAGGAAGCCCCAACCGGGCCGCTCGCCTCGAAAGACAGCGGCGCATCCGAACAGCATTAGCAGCCCGTTGAAAACACCCATCCGCGCCGGGACACCAAGCCTCGTCTTCAGAGCGACTTTTCCAACGGACTGTCAGGAGAACTGATGCCAACAGGTTTCACCACCATATTCTTCGATGGCTACGAAACGCTGTTCGCGGGCGCCATGGACAAACTGCATGCGATGTGCTGCCGCATTGTCCGTGAGCAGGAACTGGATATGTCTGGCATGGATTTCTTCAACACGTGGGACCGGTCGTTTTTCCCGCTCCTGCGGGGCGAGACGTTTTATACCATGCGGCAGGCGCATCTCATCAGCCTCGAGCGGACGCTTGAGAAACTGGACAGACGCGTTTCCTTCGAACATTACGTCGACGGACTGTTCGATGTATTCGCCGACGCGCCTCTCTACGAAGATGTCAAGCCCGCGCTGGCCGGGCTCGAGTCCTATCGGACAGGCGTGATATCCAATGCGGACGAGGACCACCTGGACATCGCGCTCAGGAAGAACAAGCTGACGTTTCCGGTGGTCGTCAGTTCGGAATCCGCCCGCGCCTACAAACCGGCGCCGGAGATCTTCCATGAAGCCCTGCGCCTGATCGGCAGCCGCCCAGATGAGACCCTCTACGTGGGGGATTCCCAGGATGACGACATCGTCGGCGCGCGGCGGGCGGGCCTCAGGATCGCATGGTTGAATCGCAAGGGCGAGACGCTCAAGCCCAACATCCCGCAGCCGGATTACGAGATATCCAGCCTTCGGGAGGTTATCGGTCTGGCGTCGTAGTTCAAGTCATCCCGGATACGATTGCGGATCTTTCGGGTACCGGACCAGTCGTCGACCGGACAAAAAACAGCCTGCAATACGCTTCCTCGGGGGGCGCATTGCAGGCTGACAGGTTTCGTACCCGATAATTTTAAAACAGCTTCTGGCGCTATTTGTTCGGTTGAGGGGTGTACCTCAGGTAAGGCTTGATGGTTGTAAACCCCTTGGGGAATTTCTCGGTTGCCTCTTCGTCCGTCACCGCGGGCACGATGATGCAGTCCTCGCCGTCCTCCCAGTTGACGGGCGTTGCCACCTGGTGGTAGGCCGTGAGCTGAAGTGAGTCGATCACCCGCAGGATCTCGGCGAAATTCCGCCCGGTGGAAGCCGGATAGGTCAATGTCAGCTTGACCTTCTTGTCCGGCCCGATCACGAATACGGACCTGACCGTGGCCTTGTCGTCCTCGTTAGGATGGATCATGTCGTACATGCTGGCCACCGATTTGTCCGGATCCGCAATCAGCGGAAAGTTCATGGTGGTGTTCTGGGTCTCGTTGATGTCGCTGACCCAGCCGTGATGCGAGTCCAGCGGGTCCACGCTCACCCCGATTACCTTTACGTTCCGCTTTTCAAATTCCCCCTTCAACTTGGCGACCAGGCCCAGTTCGGTGGTACAGACCGGCGTAAAATCGGCGGGATGCGAGAACAGGATGCCCCAGCCGTCTCCCAGCCATTCGTGGAATCGGACCGTGCCTTCGGTTGTCTCGGCCGTAAAATCAGGCGCGTCGTCCCCGAGTCGCAGTGGCATGGCAAACCTCCTTATTCTTGTGATACGTCGGCGTGTTTCGGTTCACCTCAAGTGTCCTGTCCCAAAAATTCCTCACCATTCGGCCGGCGATTCATACCGTCTCGCCGCGTTCCCCTCGCTCGCCGACCATACGCAGGTCGGCTGCGCTCGGGCGCCTTGCGAGCCGGGCGACTCGGCGGTCGAATTTTGGCAACTTATTTTCGGGACAGAACACTAGTTTTCCCGTTGCCGAAACCCTTCCAACGCGTTTTCAGGTGCCGCAACCTGTATCGATCAGGATCATAAGGAAAGGAACTGGAATATCGATGTCAAGGGATTTATTCGAAATGAGGCGCATCATTGACTTCCAAGACAGGGACGACTTCGATGCCTGAAACAGCAGATGAGGCCGTCTTGCAGAGCCATGCGCGCCTGGTTGTCATCGGCGCCGGCATCGTTGGCTGCAGCACGGCATACCATCTCGCCCGGATGGGCTGGAAGGACATGGTGGTCCTGGACCAGGGGCCGCTGTTCGATACGGGCGGCTCGACGTCCCACGCGCCGGGGCTGGTTTTTCAAACCAACTTTTCAAAGATGATGACCGGCCTTTCGGGGGCTACGGTTTCGCTGTACAATTCTCTGGACCTGGACGGCGATCCCTGCTTTCATCCTGTCGGGAGCTTCGAGGTCGCGTACACGCCCGAACGCCTGGAAGACCTGAAGCGCAAACTGGGCGCCGCCAGGTCCTGGAACCTGGAGGCCCACCTCATTTCGCCGGAAGAGGCCGGGGCCAGGCTTCCCCTCCTGGACGCCGGCCGAATCCATGGCGCGTACTACGTCCCCTCAGACGGTATCGCAAAAGCCGTACTCGCCTGCGAAGCAATGGCGCGCGCTTCGTCGCCGGGCGCGGCCTTTCACGGTAGAACCACAGTCACCGGAATCGAGGTGGTCAACGGCAGGGTCAGGGGGGTCAACACCGACCGGGGCCGGATCGTCGCGGACCAGGTGTTGATCTGCGCGGGGATATGGGGGCCGCGTATAGGTCGCATGGCGGGCGTCGCCATTCCGCTTACGCCCGTACAGCATCAGTATGCGCTCACCGAGCCGCTTCCCGAACTGGCGGGAGAGACACGGGAGGTGGTCCATCCCATCCTGCGACACCAGGACTTCGCGATGTATTTCCGGCAGCAGGGCGACCGGTATGGCATCGGTTCCTACAGACACGAGCCGATTCTGGTTCGTCCGGACGACCTGGTCAGCCCGGAGGAAGCACTGCGATCGCCCTCTATCATGAAATTCACGCCGGAACACTTCGCGTTGGCGCGCGTAGCGGCGGACGAGCTTCTTCCCGCCCTGAAACACGCCGGCCTCGAGGACAGGATCAACGGTCTCTTCTCCTTCACGCCGGACGGGCTGCCCCTTCTCGGAGAGTCGGTCGACGTTCGCGGGCTCTGGGTCGCGGAGGCCGTGTGGATCACCCATGGGGGCGGCGTTGGGCAGGCCGTGGCGGAATGGATGGACTCCGGCGCGCCCCAAATCGATCTGGGTGACGCCGACCTGAACCGTTTCGGCCCGCACGTGCACACCACGGAGTATGTCGAAGCCCGGGGGGCGCAGCAGTACCGCGAAGTGTACGATATCATCCACCCGCTGGAACAGATGGACCATCCGCGCGGACTGCGCGTCAGCCCGTTTCATCCGCGCCTGATAGAGTTGGATGCCGTGTTCTTCGAAAACGCCGGATGGGAGCGCCCGCAATGGTTCGATGCCAACGGCGTCCTGCTGGACGAGGAAGAGGACCTGCCATCGCGCAACGGATGGGAAGCGCGGTACTGGTCACCCATCCAGGGCATGGAACACCGGGCCACCCGGCGCGGCGCGGGGTTGTGCGACATCACCCCTTTCACCAAGATCGAGATCGCCGGCGCGGGGGCTCTGGATTTCCTGCAACGCATCGCCGCAAACCGGATCGACCGGCCCGTCGGCAAGGTGATCTACACGGCGCTGCTCAACTCGAGGGGCGGCATCGCCGCGGATCTGACCGTCACCCGCGTGGCCGCCGACCGGTACCTGGTACTCACCGGCGCCGCTTCAGGGATGCGGGACCTGGCATGGATTTCCCGCCACGCCCGGGACGCACGCGATGTACATATCGCAGACGTGACCTCCAGCTATTGCGGACTGGGACTCTGGGGGCCCGAAGCCCGAAGGATTCTTCAACGGGTCTGCAGCGACGATCTGAACGACCGAGCGTTCCCATATTTCTCGGCCCGGGAAATCCAAATCGGGGCCGTCCCCGCCCTCGCGTTGCGGCTGTCTTACGTGGGTGAGCTGGGATGGGAGATCTACGCGCCGGCTGAGTTCGGGCTCAACCTGTGGGACGCGCTCTGGGAAGCCGGCGGCGACCACGGCCTCGTCGCGCTCGGCGGCGGGGCGTTCGACTCTCTCCGGCTGGAAAAGGGATACCGCCTCTGGGGTGCGGATATCCACACGGAGTACAACCCGTATGAGGCCGGTCTCGGATGGGCCGTCAGACTCGATAGGGGCGACTTCACGGGGCGGGACGCCCTGCTGAAAATCCGGGAGCAGGGAATCAGCCGGAAGCTCTGCTGTCTCACCCTGGACGATCCGGAAGCGGTTGTGATGGGGAAGGAACCCATTCTGGACGGCAGCCGCGTTCTCGGGTACGTCACCAGCGCCAATCACGGATACACCGTCGGCAAATTCATCGCCTATGGCTACCTCCCCCTGCACTACGCGAAACCGGGGACATTCGTAGAAATCGAATATTTCGGCGTGCGCCATCCGGCCACGGTGTCGCGCGAACCCCTCTACGACCCCCGGGGAAATAGAATGAAATCGTAATGGGCAAACCGGGCGTCACGTGAATCAGGGCACCCACAAGGGGCGCCCCTACGACGTCGTGGTCGTTCGCGGGCGAATGCATTGGAGAGGCACAGACGAGTTTGGGGAACACGCCGGATGGGATTTTGTGCGTTGAATTGACGACATATGTTGCGGTGTCCGACCATATCGATGGAATTCTTCCAGGTGTAGGGGCGTCCCTTGTGGGCGCCCTTTCGATGTGATATTGACACGCAGGGAAAGGCGTCGTCAGGAACAAGACAGACCCCCTGGGCGAAACATATCGCCCAGGGGGTCGAAAGTGTACCGGCCGGAAGGTTCGCTCTATTCCTCCTTGCGATCTTCTTTATTCACGATTATACACCCGGCCATCATATCGTGAAGGGTCTGTTTTCGTTCCGTAAACGCCGCCATGACATAACCGATATAGGCAGTCATTCTGGAGATCATCTTTGCGAAATGACGTCCGGATGCCCGCGCAAAGGTAATACGGTTTCCCTTGAGATCTGTGACGATAATGCCGAGAGCCAACTTGCCTAACGTGGCTTGAAGACTGGAAGATTCCATTATGGCGTAGTAAAGCCAATCAATGCAGAAATAGCAGATCAGGAACCCGATCATCACAGTTACAAAAAGTGCATCTCCCATAAAAAATGTACCTGCCGTACCCGTACCGAAGTCATAGAAAAGGGAACCCAAAGCAGCATATATTCCAACAAATGTCCCGGTGACCAACACATCAACAATCGCTGCGGCAAAGCGCTTCCAGAATCCCGCAAGAGTCATTTTCGGCCTCCCGTGGTTTCGACGTCCACCTCAGACAAAGGTTTCTGTGAGTTTAGACAGCAAGGTATCTTTGTTTGTTTCAAGATCAAATCAGCTCCGCCGCCTGCGTACCGCAGGTACCGTCTCGTTCCAGGGATCTGAAGGAGCGGAAATCCGCATGATTGAAGTCATAGCGGGGACGGTTTCAGATCAGGGACGGGTGGGTCCGCATAAGGGATACCGGCTTGGCCGCTTCGGTTGCACTCGGCGCCACCAATCAATAATTGACCCCTCCGGTCTTCTGTATCCTGAAAGCATGAGATGACACATGTCCGACGAATAGCCTCTTCGTTTTGCCACCACGGGCTAGCTGGACTGCTCTTTCAATGTCGGCCTCTTTGGTGTTCGCTCCTCCGTAGATTTCCCTAATTGCCTCCCGGGGAGGCGTTATTACCTTTATCGGCCAACGGTTTTCGTCCTCCTGACCGGTTTCGTGCGTCTGCTCTAGATTGACCAGAAGCCGGACTTCCTTCTCATACGCCCACGACATGCCTTTCACCAGCAACAGGCGAGACAACGACTTCCAGCCTGCACCAAACTCTGCGAGGTCAGTACTTGCAAGAATCGGAAGGCCTTCTCTACTCCGACCTGCTCTCAATTCACGCTCCATTTGCTCACGGTTGACGAAATCTAGGCGGATTGTGTCGCCTCTCTCCGGATGGTAGGTGGGGGCCAGTTCGGAATAAAGCACCGGCCTTAATTCAAAGCCGAGAGCGCTCAATGCCTCGGTATCGTATCCCACGACTATGCCGGTGTTCCGCGCGTAGTGTGCCCACATCGTCGGAACGAGTATGTCCGTGCTGAACGAGACCACCCCCACAAGAGGATTCAAGTACTCTTGAATAAATGTGGATAGCCTCAGATCGCCGTAGCGGAGCGACCGTGTCAACAGCTCTTCCCATGGTGCTGAAATACCCAAGTGCCCTTCCAGTTTCGTACGCACCGTAGCCAGAAAATCGAGCGTATCCTCCTGTTCGGGGCTCTTCATCGTTGTGATATTACATTCCATGTCGTCATTCAACGCCAGCAACTGAGTCGCTCGCAGGCTTTCCGGCGCCCCCTTGCCAATGAGTTTCCTCGGAATGTACTTGTACAGGATCCCAGGGATATCACCGTCACCCCACACGGACTTATGCGCGCACTGTTCTGATTGATGCGTCTGAAGCCAGTGCGCGGCGATGTCGCCAATTCTCGATATCAACAATGCGCGGTCTGCACCGCTCCAAGTCGACATTTGTGCGTAAGTCCCCGACAGGATTGCCAGCGTTTGTCGTATGGCTTGGCCGTCGAATGGGTGGCGCCGTTTATGTATTGAGCAATAGAATCCTTGGGAAATCAATCGATTGACTCCGTTGATAACATCAGTCGGCAGGCCAATTGCACCACTACGATCGACTCCCCCTTCCCCTGGTTTCGACCCAATGAGGACCGTACCCGGGGGTGCTGAGCTTCGCACTCCTTGAAGTTTCTCCTGTCTTCGGGATTCGTCGCGCCGAGCAATAGTCTCCTCCATCCCTCGGATGTAGTAGAGGTGCCTAACGTTCTCTGATTTTCGTGAGTACTTTTCCGTTTGGTCGTGCGAGCCAAAGTCAGCACAGAACGCCTCGTCCAGCCTCCCTTTCGCTCCGTGGCAATCGCAGTCGTCCGACAAGGTTTCGCACCAGGTATAGGGAGACTCGACAATCTGGAACTCTTTGTCGTCCCATCCAGGTGGAAGTCGATCCTCAATTGACGCCCAATTGGCAATATAGTGAGAACGTGAGGATAGCTTGAACGGTGTGATAGTGAGATCTTCACCCACGAAGTAGTCAGTTCCGTTGAAACGCGATTGAAAAAATGCTGCAGATTGTTCAGGCGACTCGGACGAAGCTTGAATCTTCAACCAGATCAGAAAATTGCTGATGACAATCTCATAGAGATGCCACATATAATCCCTCCCTTCGCTCAAGTCAATCGCTTCAGTTGCATTAAGAGTCCAGCCCGACGTCGCCACGACTCTCCTGTATCGACTGCTTCATCAAGTCATCAACATTTCCAACCGTGAGGACAGGAACCGACCACGCCATCCCATACACGTAAGGTGGTCAACATACCCACGAAAAAACAACTTTGAGATTTGCTTTGAATGCCACACCGATCGACACATCATTCTATCAACAATGTCCGATATTATACAGGCGCCATTGCCAAAAACAAATCGGTGTTTTCGACATTTGTAGTAGGAATTGGACCCTTGTTTTTCTCATGAATATAGACTATATTGGACTATATTCTTCAAGAGGAGGCAAAATGACCATTCAATATGACAATCCAGGTCGGGTCTGGACGGTCGCGGAGGCCAAGGCGCGCCTTTCGGAAATCCTCCGCCTTTCCGTAGACGAAGGTCCGCAGCGCATTGGTGTACGAAGGGCGTACGTCGTGGTGCCCGAACATATATGGAATGCGCAGTCGACACCGCGCAAGCCGCTCGGCCAGTGGCTGATCGACAACATGCCGCGCGGGTCAGATCTTGTCATTCCTTCAGATCGAGCGTCACGGAGGGAGATCCCGTTCGCTGACGGAGGCGCCGGGTGAACGGGTTCCTCCTTGATACCAATGTCGTCTCGGAACTGACCCGGACCGAGCCGGCCGCGAACGTTGTGACATTTCTGTCTGAGCCACACGACCTGTGGCTGTCCGCGATCGTGGTGCATGAACTGGAATACGGATTGCAGTTATTGCCGCCCGGGCAACGACGCGACCTGTTGAGCGCCGCACTGGCGGGGATTGTCACCGAATACCAGGACCGTGTCCTTCCTGTCGACAGGGCAGTGGCAGAGTTGGCCGCTGCCTTTCGAGCGCAGGCGCATCGCGGCGGACGGGTGCTGGACCTGGGGGATGCGCTGGTTGCCGGTACCGCCCGGGCCCACGATCTTTCGGTTGCAACCAGAAACGTCGCCGATTTCAACGGCCTGGACGTCAACGTGTTCAATCCCTGGGAACCGCAGTGACCGAGAGAGAAACGAGGGCACCCGCAAGGGGTGCCCCTACAAACGATGGGCGGACGCAATTCCGGGCCCAAATCTCCTATCGCGGCTTAGCGTTGTTCAACAGCAACCAAAAAAGGCAAAAGCTAATGCGAGGCCGTTAAACGACCGAATCACTCCCCCCTTGAGGGGGAGTCGCAGAAGCCGAGCCGGTCCCCTGAGCCCGTCGAAGGGCCGGCGACGGCTGATGCGGTGGGGGGATTTCAATACCTTACCGGATGCAAGCAGAATGACCGAACATTTACGCATTTGGCGTAGAACTCGGACTGCAAGATTCTAAACTTGCATTCCGTACGATTCACGCGATTCCCAACAACATACGCGGTTTTAATTTCGATGTAGGGGCGTCCCTTGTGGGCGCCCGATCTGTTTTTTAACAACGAATGCTTGACAACATCCTGCAAAGTAACTATATGACTTCTGTAACCGAAAGAATCCAACCGGGGTCTTCAGTATGGCAAAATGGAACGTGAAACTGATTCGCATCGGAAATTCCAGGGGTATTCGACTTCCGAGGGCGCTTCTGGACAAATATGGCTGGGGAGACTCACTCGTCCTGGAAGAGACGAAAGATGGCGTCCTTCTCTCCGGAACGAAGCGCAAGGAACTGTCGTGGAAGGAAACCTACCGCACAATGGCCGCCAGCAATGAGGACTGGAGCGACCTTGACGTGACGGTTGCAGATGGTCTGGATTGATGTTCGGATTTCCCGAGCGTGCCTTAATGACTGCGTCGACGAGACCAAGATCCCGCTGGATGAGGCTTGAAGCACTGAAATATCTGAACGACATTCAGAAGAACGCTGATGAACTGGCAATAGCAGTTCCAATTTCGTACCACGGAAGTCAAAAGGGAAATTTGATGGCCACTTATGTCCCACAACGGCATTTGTTGGCCAAAAACGATTCAAAGTGGCCAACAAGACGCGTTGCTGGCCACAACTGTCCGACAAACGTCGATTCTGTGGGGTCGCGAGTTGTAGACGCAATATAGAGGGAATCTAAGGAGAGTGCGATATGGAAGGCAAGAGGCTGATTCGAACGATCCGTCTGGACAACATATTGTCCTACGGATCCTCGGATGCTGAGTTTGAATTAGAGCCATTAAACGTCCTCATCGGACCTAACGCTTCTGGAAAGTCAAACCTGATCGAAGTGCTATCGTTGCTCTCGGCAGCGCCGACTGACGATCTCCAGTTGCCGATTAGAGAAGGAGGCGGCGTACGTAATTGGCTTTGGACGGGAGCAACCACTCCGGCACCCGCAACCGTGGACGTTACGATCGAATACCCCGGAGAACAGCCACTTAGGTATCGGCTATCGTTCACCGAAAACGCAAATGGCTTCAAGTTACTGGAGGAAGCGATCGAAAACGAGGAACCGAAATCCGGAGAGGACGAGCCGGATTTCCATTACCGATACCGCGATGATATCGCTTCACTCGTCCAATATACGGAGGATCAGTCTCGTTCCCACGTACGCCTTGCACTGCAAGATATAGTTCCCGATCAGTCGATTTTATCACAACGAACCGACTCGAACACCTATCCTGAACTAAGCCATCTTGCCAAGCTCTTCGGACAGTTTATCTTCTATCGAGAGTTGAACTTGGGTCGCATGACACCGCCACGACAGCCGCAAGAAGCCTCCATGCGACAGGACATGCTGCTGGATGACGCCTCGAATATTGGACCGGTACTTGGCAATTTGCTGAACCAACCTCCCGTAAAGCGCAAGATTGTGGAACGCTTGAAAGCCTTTCATCCGACGATAGAAGATCTCCTCGTCGGGATACAGTTTAGCATGGTGGAAATATCATTACATGAAGAACGGTTGAATCATCATGTGCCTGCCGCGCGGCTTTCCGACGGGACCCTTCGCTATCTCTGCCTTCTCGCCGTGCTCTACAATCCCGATCCGCCGCCGGTTGTCTGCATTGAGGAACCGGAGATCGGCCTTCACCCGGATGTGATCCCGGAGGTCGCATCGCTTTTGGTCGAGGCGTCGTGTCGTAGCCAGATCTTCGTGACAACCCACTCGGACATTCTTATTGATGCACTCTCTGACACCCCCGAGGCCGTGATTGTCTGCGAGAAGTCTGAGGGAGCGACGCAACTTCGACGGCTGGACGCCAACAAACTCCAACCGTGGCTTGAAAAATACCAACTTGGTGAGCTATGGGTAAGCGGGGAAATCGGGGGGAATCGGTGGTGAACATCAGGGTATACGTGGAAGGAGGAGGCAGTAGCAAGGCGCTTAAGGGGGCGTGCCGCAGGGGCTTTCGAATTTTCATTGAGAAAACGGGACTTAGCCTGAATAATTCATAAAAAAGGTAGTTTCCATACCCAAGTCATTGTATTATAATATGGTTACGCACATAACCATTACACAATGACATAGGAGGAAACTACCGTGGGAGGTCAAGATAAGCATCACAGGATG
>CAZKDZ010000133.1:0-10780 GCA_964551635.1 uncultured bacterium
GGATGGGACTCGGTCGCGCGCCTTGTCTTCGTCCACAATGGCTCGGCCTCGCCTGCAGAGCGACTTTATCAACGGACTGCTATGGAGAATGCCGGCTCGTGATCGAAAAGGTTAAAGACGACGTCGCCGAACTGCTCGAACCCTCCACGCAGTATCTCGTCAAGAAGCGGTTTCGGCCGAATGCGCTGACCCTGGTCGGGTTCCTCCTGAACCTGGTTGCTGCGGTGCTTTTCGGATTCGATTACCTGCGGTGGGCCGGCCTGACTGTGCTGCTTGCCGGGGTGTTCGATTTTCTGGATGGACAGGTGGCTCGCGTGGGTCGGAGCGAAACCACGTTCGGCGCGCTCCTGGATTCCACCGTAGACCGGTATTCGGAAATCGTGATCTGGTTTGGCGTGGCGGTCAGCTTCATAAGGTCGGACTCCCTCTGGACCACGTCCGCCGTATTCTTTGCGCTGGCCGGCTCGTTGATGGTAAGCTATATCCGGGCGCGTGTCGAGGGTCTGGGCGAGGAGTGCAAAGTCGGTTTCATGCAGCGGCCTGAACGGGTCATCGCCATTGGCGTGGGGGCGCTGGTGGGCGAAATCGGTCTGACGATAGCGATCTGGGCCATTGCGTTTCTGTCCAACTATACCGCCCTGCACCGGGTGCTGTATTTCCGCAAGCGGTCCCGGGATTGACCGGATGATCGTAAGGATTCGCCTGCACTGAAGAGCAGGTTAAACGCGTTACAGGAGAGTGAAGGCGCACGGCGGTGCGCCGTTTTTTGTTTGGAATCGCAAACTGAAATCCGGAAGAGAATCGGTTATGCGTTATCTTCCGGATTTTTTATATTCACGCGGGATTTCCGGAACATCCAATCCGAATCACCGGAAAGAGACGCGAAACGCTTCGTTGTATTCCTATCGTATCGCCACGAAGCTTGAGCAGCGCGGCCGAACGGTTGGCCGCACTGGATGGGGGCACGGTTGGCGTCAGAGGACAGTAGATCGGACCTTGCATTGTTTACGGACCTGGACGGAACGCTGTTGCAGAGCGATCGAAAAGCCAGCATCCGGAGCCTGGAAACGCTGAAAATGCTGGGGAGAAAGAACATCTGGCGAGCGGTTGTGACCGGCCGGACGCATAGGTCGGCCCGCACCGTTCTGAGCGACACCTTCCCCATCGATTTTCTGATTACCTCGTCCGGCGTCGGCATTTTCGATTTCCGAAACCAGGCCCTGGTGGAGTCCCATTCCCTTTCCGCCGGAGACGTGCGCCGTGTTACCGGATATCTTATCGACGGCGGATACGACTTCATGGTCCACGCGCCCGTTCCGGAGAACCATACGTTCGAGTACTGGGAACAGAACGAGGACAATCCGGATTTCGTACGCAGGCGTCAAAACGGCGCGGAACATTCTCGCCCGTTGAATCCCGGCGGCCCGGGGAACGGCGGGGCTTCGCAGTTTGTGGTGGTCTGTCCAACGGAAGCGGATCCGTGGCGCACTCACGACGCGCTCTCGAACGCCCTGACGGACCTGTCGGTGATCCGGACCACGTCGCCTTCGGACCATCAGTCCACCTGGTTTGAAATATTCCCGAAACAGGTATCCAAGGCCCGTTCCGCGGCCAGATTGTGCGAACGCCTGGACGTGGACGCCCGCCGGTCCGCCGCCGTCGGCAACGACTACAACGACTCGGATATGTTGCAGTGGTCCGGATTTCCATTTGTCGTCCGAAACGCACCGGGACCCTTGCGAGCGCGGTTTCCGGTGGTGTCCGACCACAACGCGGACGGATTCTCGGAGGCGGTTCAACGCTGGCTCGACGGCGTGGCGTCGGTTTAGAATTCAACGTCATTCTCACACAAAGGCACAAAGGCACGAAGACACAAAGACAAGAAGTAACCGGTTCAATCGTCAGATATCGCGGCGGGCAGCCTGTTGTTTACATTCTCCGCTGCAGCTGCTCAGCGTGCCAATGAGTACTTTGATCCTACCGGGACGTGGTCACTGAGCTTGTCGAAGTGCCCGTGTTGCGGAAACCGTTCGACGCCTTCGGACAACCCTTCGACAGTTCGAAGCGCTCAATTGAATAGGACATGCCATGCCCGTTGAACTCACGGAAGCTGACCTCAAGGCCGCGCTGCCGGACGTGACCTCCGCACTGCGCCTGCCCGGTCTGATCGACGCCGTTACGATCTTTCGGGACCGGTGGGGCATACCGCACATCCGGGCCGGCAACGAACACGACGTATTCTTCGCTCAGGGTTTCGCAACAGCCCAGGACCGGCTCTGGCATATGGACTACGACCGGTACCGGGCGCTGGGTCGATGGGCGGAAATCGCCGGCCCGGAAGGCGTGGACCAGGACCGGCTGTTGCGGACGGCGGGAATGGGACGTACGGCGCAGTTGGACTACGACGCGGCGGGCGCGGAGGCGAAGGCGATGGTGGATGCCTACACGGCGGGCGTGAACGCGTTCATGGAAACGACCCGGGCTTTCCCGGTGGAATACAGACTTCTGGGCAGGTCGCCCGAACCCTGGGAGAACTGGCACTGTATTGCCGTCTACAAGATGCGCAATACCCTGTTGGGGACGTTCGAGCCGAAACTGTTCCGAACGCGTCTGGCCCTCGGAATCGGCCCTGAGAACGCGGCGCGCATTATCAAGGGATATCCCGGCGGTCATCTGCTCACCGTCCCCCCCGGTGAGGTGTATCGGGGACCCGACGTAGACGGCCTGGACGAACTCACCAGAGCGCTGGAGGACGTCAACTGGCTGAAGGAGGCGGACGCCGGTTCCAACGCCTGGTCGATTTCGGGGGAACGTACCCGCTCAGGATTGCCGCTGATGGGTGGAGATTCTCACAGGGCTCTGGATACGCCGAGCGTCTACTATCAGGCCCATCTCTCCTGTCCCGGTTTTTCGATTATCGGTTCTTCGGTACCCGGGATGCCCGGGATCCTGCACTTCTGCCACAATGAGTACGTGGGTTGGGGAATGACGTACGGGAACGCGGACACGCAGGACCTGTTCGTGGAGCGCTTCCGGGACAGGGCAGGCCGGCGGGAGTATGCATTCATGGACACGTGGAGGCAGGCTGAAGTCCTGCGTGAGACAATCGAAGTACGGAACGCCGAGGCCGAAGAAATCGAAGTGACTGTCACGCATCACGGTCCCGTCATCGCGGGCAACCCCGACGCCGGATACGGAATCGCGATCAGCGATCCCGGCCTTATTGGCGGTACCCCGTGGCTGGACGCGGCAAGGGAAGTGATGTTGTCGACCACCGTAGAGGAATTGCACGGCGCATTTGAGAAATGGACCGACCGGGTGAACAACTATGCGGTTGTGGACGTCCGGGGCGGTTTCGGATACCTTCACGAGGGAAAGATTCCCATTCGCACGGAGGCCAATGGATGGCGGGCGGTACCGGGATGGACCGGGCAATACGAGTGGGAGGGGTACATCCCTCACGACGACCTGCCCCGGGCGATCGGTCCGCGGGCCGGGTACGTGGTGACGTGCAACCAGCGCGTGGCCGGACACGACTATCCGTACTACGTCGGGCTGTGCTTCAGTCCCGAATACCGGGCCAGAAGACTTCAACTGGACATTCTGGATCTGAAACCGGGAACGGCAACCGTGGAGGATATGGCGCGTATGCACGCGGACAGGACCTCCATCCCGGCGAAGATATTTACACAGGCGCTCCTCCGGATAGAGGCTCCGGACGCGGCTTCCGGGCGGGCCCTGGCGCTCCTGCGCGAGTGGGACTATCGCATGGACCGGGACCTGCCTCAGCCGACCATCTATTCCCAGACCCGCCTGTGCGCCACGCGAATCCTGGCGGAGCACCTGCTGGGCGACATGGCGGCCGCTGCGCTGAAAGGAGAATCGGGAGCGGAGTCGCATATCCGTTTGATCGTTCTGGAGATGATCCTCGGCCTCGAGCGGGGCGACGGGTCCATGTTGCCGGAGGGGCGCGGTTGGGAAGACCTTCTGGCTGAGAGTCTCCGCCGGGCCGTCGGCGACCTCACGGAGCGCCTGGGCGACGAGATGTCGGAGTGGCGCTGGGGCCGCGTCCACCATACCCGACCGAGGCATCCGCTGTCGCGGGTTTTTCCGGAAAGCGGGCGGCTTCTGGATCCGCCCTCCCTGCCCACGCATGGGGACGGGGACGTCCCGCTGGCCGGCGGGTACGACGTGAGCGAGCCCTTCGTTGCGACGGGGATGTCGGTGAACCGGTACATTCACGATCCGTCGGACTGGAGCAATTCGTTGTGGATCGTGCCGCTAGGGGCCTCCGGCCATCCCGGCAGCGCGCACTATTCCGACCAGGCGCGACTCTGGGCCGACGTGGGGTATATCCCTCAGTTGTGGGACTGGGAGACCATTGCCGCGGAGGCGGAGACACGTCAGGTTCTGGAGCCTGGCGAGGGGCGACGGTAGAGGTGAGGAATCGGTTATAAGCCGGGCGCCCGGCTGATGGCTGAAAACTTCTGTGGCAGTTGAATGCCTTTCTACAAAGGAGATCTCCTATGGTACAAATCGTCAAACCGGACCGGAGGGACATGAAGCTGTACGATGCGCCCGGCGCGAAGGTACAGGTATCCGATCCGATACTCGGCAAGGACGACTGTCTCGCCGCGGGATTCACGGAATACCTCGAACCCAGCCGCCTTGAGTGGACCTTCGACTACAACGAGGTCTTCTTCATGCTGAAGGGCGCGCTTGAAGTCCACGCCGAAGGACAGGAGCCGGTGCGTTTCGAAGTCGGGGACCTGGGATATATCGAGGAGGGGACCTCAACCGTGATCACGGTTCCGGAGGGCGCGCTGCTGTTGCATGTTACACAGCCGGCGTGGCGGGAATAGGAAATGTGGGGGAAGCGGTTCAGCGGCGCGTTCAATCAAACCCGGGTGCGACGTGTTCGGAGAACATGCGCAGGGACTTGCAGACCAGATCGGGATGCAGGTCTCCGATGCGGGTCCAGCCCATAAAGTTCTGCAGCCCGGTGTGTTTCCGGATCCAGCCGATTTTGTCCGCCACGAAATCCGGATCGCCTACGATGGCGTGTTCGGCCAGGATCTCGTCGAAGCTGATATTCGAAAATTTCTGCTTCAGTTCCTGGTAGAATTCCATCTGGCCGGGAGGCGCGATCTCCGGCGGCGGCGCGATCACCTCGGCCAGCAGGGTGCGGAAATACCACATGAGCTGATCATGACACTCCTTGCGGGCTTTATCGGTGGTTTCGGCGACGTAGAGAAACCTCGCCAGTGGGAAGTCCAGCTGGCCCGACAGCCCGCACGCGTCCGCCGTCTTGTGGTACGCTTCGTAGAGTTCGAAAACCTGATCGTAGGGATGCAGGAATGAGGTCAGCACGTTGTAGCCGTTTTTGATGACCCATTCGTACGTGGAGTGACTCACCGCCGCGACGTAAACCGGCGGATGCGGCTGTTGCACCGGCTTCGGGATGACGTTGACTTTCCGGACCTTGTGGAACTTGCCGTCGTATTCCACGGGGCCGGTCCAGGCTTTCAGGATGATTTCCAGTTCTTCCTGAAAGCGTTCGCGGCTTTCCTCAAGATCGATGCCCCAATTGTGAAATTCCTCCAACTGGTAGCCGCGCCCCACGCCGAAGAGGAGCCGCCCTTTGGACATGATATCCACGGTGGCGAAGTCTTCCGCGACGATGACGGGGTTATGGAAGGGCAGCACGATGACCGCCGTACCGATTTTGATACGCTCGGTAATGGCGGACGCGTATGCGGCCATGGTGTGGATGGACGGGGTAATCGAGTAGTAGTTCGCGCCGGGCGCCTTGTGGTCGAAGTGGTGTTCGGCCAGCCAGATGGCGTCCCAGCCCAATTCGTCCATGAGCCTGAACTGTTCGAACGCTTCGTGGTACACCTCGGTGTGGTCCTTTCCGGGCGGGGTTTCCAGCAGGTAGAATTGGCCGAATTTCATCGGAAATCTCCTGAGTTCTTGTGAAACGTCGATGGTTTTCGGCGATTAAGGTATTGATCAGCCCGATGATGTCAAGCGGTTTTCCGGGGCAATGTCGGACGATGAATCGTTATTGACGGGGATCAGATTGCCCGTCGCTGGCTGTGTAGACCGATGTTTCCACAATTTGCCATGTGGGGAGTAGGGGATGAATCTAAATCGAATCTGCGCCGGCAGGTGGTTGCTGGTCGGAGTCTTCTTGGCTGGATGTGCCTCAAAGCGGAACGAATCCGGGACGATTACCTACTCGGCCGAGACAGCTAGGCTGGTCAGCCACGTGACGTCAGACGTCATCCGATCGGGAGACGTGATTCGCGTGCGGTTCGTGTCGCCTGTCGTATCGGCAGACCGGGTCGGGCAGAGCCTTGAGAAGACCGCGTTCACCTTCGCGCCGCGCATCGCCGGGACCACGCGCTGGCGGGACCGGCGCACCCTTCTCTTCCAACCGGACGCTCCGCTTCCGTTCCGGCGGCAATACCGGGGGTCCCTGGATCTCGCCGCCCTGTTCCCTCGGCACATGAACCTGCGACCCCTTGAGTTCGCGTTCAACGTTGCCGGCCGGGAGATCGTTTCGTTGAACGCGGATTTCGAGTTGTACGAAAATGACGATCCGCGTCGCGTGGTCTACAAGGGGCGGGTCGTGTTCAGCGAAAAGACCTCGCTCGAACAGGTGCGCCGGGCAGGCCGGCTGTCTCTGGACCGGGAGGCGCTCGTCCTGGCGTGGAAGGCGGATGAGGAGGGGTATACCTTCGCGTTTGTCTCAGACCCCATCGTGCGGGGGACGGCCGGTCGAGAGCTCCGTTTCAGCCTCGACAGGGAGGGTTTGGAGATATCGCGGGACTATAGGGACAAAAGGACGGTGGCTCCCGTAACCGAAATGAGAATCGTCAAAGTCGAAGGACGGGAAGATGAGCGGCAGCCGGGCCTCGCGGTCGAAATGACGGACGACGTGGATCCCCGCCAGGATCTACGTGGGCTGATTGCCGTGGACCCGCCGATGGATATCAGGATCAGCGCGGCGGGCAGGAGAATCCACGTGAGCGGGGAGTTTGATCACGGCCGGCACTATACGTTCAGGGTTTATCCCGGCATTCGCAGCAGATGGGGATCGGCGACGGCCACGGAACATACCGAAACGGTCCAGATTCCGGACCTGAAACCCCAGATTCGATTTTCCGAAGACGGGATGATTCTGCCATCGATCAACCGCCAGCGCGTGCGGTTCCGGACCGTGAACGTGAGCAGGGCGAGGTTGCAGATCAAGCAGGTATTCGACTCGAATCTGGGCCAGTTCCTGCAACGTCAGAACCTGAAAAGCGGCGCGGACCGCAGGCAGGGATTCTCCTCGTGGGAGGTCAACCGCGTTGGCGTTGGGATCGTCGATACGGTCCTGGAGATCGGCCGGGAGCGCAACCGGTGGCTGCAGCACGAACTGGACCTGAACGCACTGCTCGATCCGACCGAAAAGGGGCCGCTTCTGCTCAGTCTCAGCTTTACGCACGTTGACATGCTGTACGGCGCGCCGGGCGAGGCAGAGGAAGCGCAAAGGCAATGGCGGTGGAACCGGGGGCTGTGGGATTACCGCAGCCATCCCTTCTCGCCGGGATACGCCAACACATACGGAAGGGTATTCAAGCCGGTCATCGTAAGCGATATCGGACTTACGTACAAAAAGGCGCACCGCCGGCACCTGGTCTACGCCAGGGACATCAACAGCGCGGCGCCGATGTCCGGCGTGGAGGTCACCCTGCGTACCTTCCAGAACCAGGTGGCCGGGCGGGGCGTGACCGACAGGAACGGCGCGGTGACGATTCCCGGCGGAGAGCGGGACGTCTTCTATGTCGAAGCGGAAAAAGACGGGCAGAAGAGCATCATCAAGTGCAACGAAATGGCCTGGAACCTTTCCGCCTTCGACACCGGTGGCGACTCGTCGCCGGCGGACGGCGTCCGGGCGTTCATTTATACCGAACGGGGCGTGTATCGGCCCGGCGACGAGATCCACCTGTCACTGATTGCACGCAATTCGGAGCAGACCTTTCCGGAAAACCACCCGGTTACGCTGAAACTCTTCAACCCCAGAAATCAGCTTGTACTGGAGCGGACCGGCCGAACGGGCAGGGACGGCTTCTATGCATTCAGCTTCAGGACCGAGCCTGACGACCCCACGGGAAACTGGCGGGCGCGCCTGGAGGTGGGAAGCCGGACGTTCGACCATACGGTGAAGGTTGAGACGGTAGCCCCCTACCGGCTGAAGGTCCGGATCGAACCCGAAAAGAGGAAGCTGACGCCTGAGGACGAGGAACTTCGACTGGCGCTGGCGAGTAACTATCTTTTCGGAAATCCGGCGGCGGGGCTGGATGCCGAGGTCACGGTCGACTTCTCTCACGAGGCGCGGCAGTTTGCCGGCTATCCGGGTTTCAGCTTCACCAGCGATGCCGTAACGTACAAGCCGAGTCGCACCAGCATCTTCAAGGGCAGACTCGACGCGGAAGGCCGTGCGCAGGTGCGCTGGAAGCTGCCCGCATTCGGAACGGAGCCATCGGCCGTTCGTGTACGAATCGATGCCACGGTGCTGGAGAAGGGCGGCCGCCCCAATCGCAGCCGTGAAACGCTCGCCCTGGATCCGTACGTGCGCTACGTGGGGGTGCGAAAGCCGCGGTTCGACTACGGATATGCCCGCCTGGGGTCCTCGCTGGAGATTCCGGTTGTACTGGTGAACGCTCATGGCGAGGCGGCGCCCGGATTGCCGCTCGAATATCGCATTTACAGAAGCACGATGCACTGGTGGTGGGAATACGAAAGCCGCGATCAGTTTCGCCTCAAGTTCAAAACGGACCAGTACACGGAACAGATCGAGAGCGGCACCCTCTTTTCACAGACGTCGCCCGTACCCTTGGTGTTTACGCCCGGGGAACGGGGCGAGTATCTGATCGAGGTGACGGATGCGGCCGGCCATACCGCCGCGTTCTTCATGCGCGCCTATCCCTGGGGCGAAGCGCAGGCCGATCCGAAATCCGCGGGCATGCTCGCGCTCAAAACCGACAGGAAGGCCTACGCCGCAGGCGATTCCGCGCTGGTGACGTTTCCCGCGCCACAACAGGGCGCGATTCTGGTCTCGGTCGAACAGGACACACGCATTCTGCGGACCCGATGGTACGAACCGGACGGGCGCCCGGACGAGTTTCGGGTAACGGTACCGATCACCCGGGATATGGCGCCCACCGCATACGTCGGCGTCTCCGTCCTCCAGCCGTACACCCAGACGATGAACGATCGACCGATTCGACTGTACGGCGTGGTTCCGCTCAATGTGAGCGATCCCCGTACCCGCCAGGAGATCACCCTCCGCATGCCGGACGAACTCAAGCCCGAGTCCCGGTTTCAGATTCAGGTCGAAACGGGAGATGGAGAGCCGGCGCAGTTCACGCTGGCCGTGGTCGATGAGGGGCTGCTGGCGCTCACCGGGTTCGCCGCGCCAGACGCGTGGGAATCGTTTTACAGGAAGCGTCGCCTGGGAGTGGTGTCGCACGACCTGTACTCCCACGTCATCGGCGCCAACAAGGGAGACGTCTTCAGGACCTTTGCGGTGGGCGGCGGATTCGCGTACCGGTCCTCCCAGCTTGAGCCGGAACGGGCGAAGCGATTCAAGGCGGTGTCGCTGTTCAGGGGTCCGATCGAAACCGACGCTCAGGGACGTGCAACGGTTGACTTCGACATGCCCGACTATACGGGTTCGGTGCGGGTGATGGCCGTTTCCGCCAGCGGCGGACGATACGGCAAGGCGGAGACGTCGGTTCCGGTGAAGACCGAACTGATGGTGATGCCCACGCTTCCGCGCGTGCTTGGTCCGGGGGACCGTATCACCGTTCCCGTAACTGTTTTTGCGATGGTCGACAGCATTGGACCGACCGTCGTTTCGATACATGTCGAGGGCCCGGTTTCGGTTGTCGGACCCGTGCGGCAGGAAATAGACTTCTCGACTTCGGGCGAGCGGGAACTCTCGTTTGCGCTTCAGGCGGAGGCGGCAGTAGGGCAGGCCAGGGTGGTCGTCGCGGCGGAGGCGCCGGATATCGTCGCTGATCATGAGACAGACCTGAATGTTCGTCCATCGTCGCCCAGAGCGTACGCCGCGCAGGAACAGGAAATCCGTCCCGGTGAGCGTGTCCGCTTTACGGTCCCGGACAGAGGGCTGCCCGGTACCAATCGCGCCCGCGTGGTTCTGCGCCGCCACCCCGATTTCGGAATGACCCACAGGCTGCTCCGGCTGGTACGCTTTCCGTACGGCTGTATCGAGCAAACGGTTTCGACCGCGTTTCCACTGTTGTACCTGAGCACCTTCCTGGAGGGCGTGAAGTATGCCGGAGACGCAACGGTCCAAATCGACCGGTTCATCAATTCGGCGATCCGAAAGTTGAGGAAATTCAAGCTTGCCTCCGGCGGTTTCGCCTACTGGCCCGGCGCCAACACCGTCTCGACCTGGGGTTCTTTGTACGCGGGTCACTTTCTCATTGAAGCGGCCAAACTGGGGTACCACGTGCCGCAGGATCTCATGGCAAACTGGATACGGTATGAAAAATCGCGTTCGCTTACGGTCAAAGACAGACTGATGGCGCGGGTCTATCGCGTCTATCTCCTGGCGCTCGCGGGCGAATACCAGATCGGCCCGATGAATCTGCTGAAAGAGACCGGGATCAAAGACATGAACGATACCCAGAAGTGGCTGCTGGCGGCGGCGTATCACCTGGCCGGCGTGGAGCGGACGGCGGCTCAGATCCTCATCCCGGCC
>CAZKDZ010000134.1:0-27436 GCA_964551635.1 uncultured bacterium
CAACACTCCTGGATATGGTACGCATGGAAGATGAACTGACGGAATTGTTCGGTAGGCCGGCCGATCTTCTGGAACGAGACGCAATCGAGGCCAGCGGAAATTACATCCGCCGCAAGGCCATCCTTGGATCGGCGGAGACGAATTATGCGGCGAAGTGAAGCCTACTTGCTGGATGTGCTGATCCATGCGCGAAAAGCCGTCGAATTCGCGTCCGGACTGACGTACGAACGATTCACTCTGAGCGAGCATCACCAATACGCAATCTAAACGTAGATTGAAGTCACCCGGCGGAACATCTCACCACCCCACCACCCGCATCCCTGACCTGAACGCCTTTTGCGCGAGATTCGCCCAACCGAATCCCTGCGAATCTCCGACCGCCGCGCTTCACCTCACGCGACGGTTGTAGGGAACTTCTCACCCGAAATCCTGCCGAATCCTGACGGCGTCCCTATCATGTCGCTCCCCCGATCTCCGATTACGCAAGAATCGTTGAAAATATTGGCGATTACGGCAATGTTCGCCTGTATCAGTACAGACACGTGCGTCGCGTACCGCCTCATCGGATCTGAATCCCTCTCGGACGCCCTCGTCGCCCATCACTATACCATCAATGACAGGCTTGAAGCCGTCATCGTCGTAGATACGACGATCCCGACATTCGAGTATCACACCTACTACGCCATGGGTTACGCGGATGAACCCGAAGGGGAGCAGGGAAAACTTCACTTTCTCGAACATATCATCGCAGGCATGGGAAGCCGACCGTCCGGGGAACTGAATCAACTGATCAAGCGAAATGGAGGACAACATCTCGCGTATACAGCACATCACATGACGTATTTCACAATGAGGTTTCCCAGGGACAAATTGGCTCTCGCGGTCGAGATTGACCGGGACAGATTCTACCGTACCCTGTTTGAAAAGGAATTTATAGACAATGAAAAGCAGGTTGTATTGACGGAACTCAGTAGAAACAGCGCCCGTTCGAGCAGGAGATTCTCCAGTCAGTTCTGGGGGCTGGTCTACGGACGGGAAAAATTCAATGGAGTCGGGACTGCGGCGTTGATCGATGAAATCAAACCCGGGGACCTGCAACAGCTCTTTCACAATGTCTTGCGCCGGAAGAGACGCCTGGTTGTCGTCATCGGCGACGTTGATGAGGAAGATGTCCTCACGAAATTGGCCGAAGCGTTCCCCGGCGGGGACCGTCCAGGAGGAAATCGGTTATCCTCATTGCGGTTTCCCAATCCCGACGCACTTGGTGAAAGATTCCACGTCAGATTCAAGAACCAGAACAGAACACGGTTCAAGAAAGCCTGGCATATTCCCACCCTTGGCCATCAGGACTACGCGAGTTTCCGCGTTCTCGCATCGATCCTGTCGAGACCTTCGAACTCGCTTAGGTCTTCGTTGTTGGATTCTCAAATCGTGAAATCGTTCAGTGTGTGGGCAAGCAGCTACAGGGGATTCGGCTTTTTGGGATGTAACGCCGAGTTGGTTCCTGTCCGATCCACCAAGATCGTAGAAAATGCCATTCGTGCAAGATTGGAAGAAATCGCGACGAAGGGCATCACCGACCACGAACTTGCAGCAGGCAGGAATATTGAGCTGCGCCATCGGTATTCGCAGCTCATTGACCGGACCGATACGGCGTGGGGATTCGGCGCGGCATTTGCCGATACGGACGACCCCCTTCTATATCCGAGATTGATCCGTCAGATCCGCGGGGTTAACGCAGACGACATTCAACGGATCGTCAGTGAACACCTCGTAGATGCGGAATCCATCACGCTATCCTGGACGCTTAAGGAGAAGCAACCGTTTTGGACTCAGATAGCTGCGGCTTTGGTACTGATCCTCGCGATTGGCGCAACTGTCTTCATCACAGTCAGGGCCATCAGGAAGGCAATCCGGAGAACCGCCGGAGAGACCGTCTGCAATGAACAACTACCTGAAGACCTCAATTAAGACTGTCCTGCTCCTGGTTGCAATCTCGCAGCCCGTTCACTCACAGGTTCCCAATCATCATTTGTTCTATTGGAACGATAACCGGGCACCGCTAACGACGTTGGACATAGTATTTCCAGGCGCCGGAAGCATCCGTGACGACACTTCAAAGGCCGGGCTTGCGGTAACGGCCGCCAGACTGATTGAGGCCTATTCTAAAAAGCACGGATATGCGGCTCGTTTGGAAGCATTGGGCACGGAACTCGACTTCAGCACGTACTATGAGTACCAGGTAATCTCCATTTCGAACCTGTCGGAGAATCTTACAGAATCCGTAAGGATCGTGAATGAACTCATGCGCGGGATGACAGTTACCGAATTCGGCCTTGAAGAAGCTAAGCGGAAGGTACTGAAATCGTACGAAAAGACTGCGGATGACGGAGACCACGGTCTCCTGCGAAACTACGTACTCTCACAGACAGCGGGTGTCGGTAGATGGTTTTCGCGGGAAGCACTGAAACAGATCACATTAGAGGAAGCAAGGGAGAATTGCACTGCGTATCTGAACGCGGACATTGTCTTTTTCAAGGCAATCTCAGACCTCGATTCCAAGGCAGTCGAGAAAGCACTGCTTCCGATCACTGAAAACCGCCCGCGAGGGGGTTTCGTCTGGTCGCTGCCATCACGGGAGGATCACCACCTTCCAGGTCATTCCGCATTCGTCTTCGAGCATTACTCTCATCTGAAAAACATCATCTGTCGTTGGATTATACCAATCGGACGAGTCGATGAGGAAAACTACATACCCAATATGGTTTCGTGGGCGCTTGGACGCGGTACCGGACGCGGCCTGCTCTATGAGTATTTGCGAGTAGAGTCGGGTCTGGCTTACGGAACTTCCTGCTTTTTTCGACGAGAAGATGACGTCAGGTTTCTCGATGTATACGCGGACCCCCGGCTCGAAAACAGCGAGGCGCTGATAACCAAGATGCATGAGTTCATCGCAGGCCTCGTCGACAATCCAGATTTCTGGCAGTCAATAACAGAGCTGAGAAATAATCCGGACGCTGTCGAAGCCCATATTCACGGCGAGTTGACACCACAGCGCGAACTGGACAACGCGGTAGATAAAGCGATGTTTAACTATCCGATCCGCGAGGACGGAGTCAAATCCGTCTTAGATTCAGAGATACGTTCCTTCCTTCAAAGATATTTCGTGGAACAGAATCTGGTTATCATGTTGTTAGGACCTAAAGATCACATTATCGAGATCCTGAAGAAACACTGGCCGGATATCGCCATTCACGTTCAGTCCGTAGAGAAGGCCATCGAATAGGCGCATCCCCCAACCCACCAATGACCCGCCCTTTGTCGCCCCCCGATTCCAACACCACACCCTCCGACCAGACGCCGGTCCTGCGTCAGGTATGGGCAATTGCGTGGCCTGTTGTCGCCGCTTCGATGCTGGATGCCCTGGAGGGGCTTGTCGACATTTCCATGGTGGGGCAACTGGGGCCGGCCGCGATTTCCGCAGTGGGTCTCAGCCGGCAGGTCCTGTTCGTGATCATGGTCATGGCGATATCTGTCAGCACCGGATCGCGGACCCTCGTGGCGCAGTTTTACGGGGCCGGTCGCAGGGAGGACCTCAGCCATACGGCGCAGCAGGCCGTCCTGATGGGGGTCCTGCTGTCGGCCGGCCTGGCCCTCGTGGGGAGCGTAATCGCCCGGCCCGCCCTCGTCCTGCTCGGCGCGCAGGAAGACGTGCTGGCGCACGCGGTGCCCTTCATGCGCGTCTACTTCGCCGGCATCGTCTTCATGATGCCCAATTACATCATCGGCGGGATTTTCGGCGGCACAGGCGATACCCGGACGCCGCTGAAGATCTCGTGTCTCATCATCTGCCTGAAAATCCCGCTCACCTACGGACTGATCTTCGGGGCGTGGGGTCTGCCGCAGCTGGGCGTGACCGGAGCGGCGCTCGGCAGCGTCATCTCCAGGGCGGTGGGCTGCGCCGTCGGTGTCTATCTGCTGACGTCGGGCCGTACGAGGGTACACATGCACTGGAACTGGCGGCTTCCGTTCAACCGGGACATCATCGGACGAATGATGCGCATCGGCGTGCCGACGGGGGTGCAGGGTTTCTTCCGGAATGGCGCAAGGATTCTGATCTATCGCGTGGTGGGATGGACGAGCCGTCCCACCGCCGCGACTGCGGCGCTGACCATTGGATTGCAGATGCGGATGATCGGCATCATGCCGGCCCTGGCGTTTTCCGTGGCGGCAACCGCGCTGGTGGGTCAGAGACTCGGGGCGAAACAGATTGGCGAGGCGGAGCGCTTTGCCGCAAACACGATCCGGCTGGGCATGGCGTTCATTACCGTTTCCGCCGTTATCATTTGCATCTTCGCGCGGGAGATCGTCAACCTGTTCACAGACGCCGCGGCAGTGATTGACATGGGATACTCGATGCTCCTGTACATTACAGTCGCCCAGGTCTTCTCCGCGCTGTCCATCGTGGTTGGAGGCGTGCTGGCGGGCGGCGGCGAGACCAGGCCCCTGCTCTACTATACCATTGTGGCGCAATGGGTGCTGATGCTGCCGCTGTCCTGCGTAATGGCGTTTACCCTGAATATGGATGCCACGGGCATCTGGATCGCCTGGTTCATCGCCGGCGTCGCCCAGGGCGTTCTGGCCTGGGTCCGTTACCGGAAGGGCGTGTGGAAACAGACGGTGATTTGAAGAGGATGGGTTTGTAAACCGGCAGAGGGAGATGATGTCGCTAAGCAAAGGAGGGCGCCCACAAGGGACGCCCCTACACAACCGGGAAAGTAATCTGAAGTCGAAGGCGCGCGAACGGGTTCCGCGAACTCGGCGGCGATTCGCTAGTCCCGAAGCTGCTTCACCCTACGACCCATCTCCTCGATGCCCGGGGCGTTGCCCACCTGTACGTACAGCCGGTGCGCTTCTTCGAAGGCCTGCAGCGCCTCGTCGCTCTTTCCCATAGTTTCGAGAAGCATGGCGAATCCCCGGAGCGCATTCGCCAGCGAATGGGCGGGCGCAGGATCCAGATTCCGGTACATCTCAATGGCCGACCTGTAGTCCCGCTCCGATCCCTCCCGGTCGCCGAGGTCGCGGCGAACGTCCGCGACGTGACGCAGCGCGTGGGCCATCTTTTCGGCGTGGTTTCCGGCCGCGCAGTGGTTGTATCCCTCCAGGTAGAAGTCGAGTGCCTGCTTCCGGTTGCCGTGGTCCCTCTCGAATTGGCCGTATACATGCGCCACCCTGCCCAGGGATTCATGGTCGTCTTCCCGGCAAAGCTCTGCCGCTTCGGCCACGAGCCGCCTGCCGCGTTCGTAATCCGATGCCCCCCTGGTCTTCCAGGCCTCGTCCAGCAACCGTTCGATTCTCTGTTTTCTTGACATTTGGATGCCATTTTTCCGCCGATTTCTACCGCTTCTTCGGCGTATAGAACAGAAGCGTTCCAATTTGATCGTATCCGACTGCAGAATATAACAATGCGCCGGTGTGGGTTGCGGTCAGGACCGCCAGCTGCGAACCGTGCGACCGGTCGTCTCTCAGCATTCTGCACATCAACGCCCTTCCAATACCCCGACGCCGGGCGGCCGGCGCGACGTGCATGTTCGAACACCAGGTTGCCGAGTTCACGACGATGCTCTGGACCCACCCGACAGGCTCCTCATTCTCCAGCGCGACGTATTGCCTCAGCGGAGCGTCGCGATCAAGGTGCTCCGGCAGAATCTGGCGGATCCGGGTCGTCCGGTTCAATCTGTCGGCCATTTTCACGGTGAGGACGCGTTCGATAGGCAGCGGACCGGCCAGACGCGGGATCCGCTTCAGCCGGTGTACCATCACGGGCTCCGTCGAATTCAGTCGATAATTGAGCGCCTTGAAGTCCGCACGCATGCCGGCGTCCGACTCCCCTGTCGCGCAGATCGCGCAGATACCGAACTGCCCCCGCGTGTGCTTTCTGGCAACCCGGTCGATCTCTCCCGCGTCAACGCCGTGGGCGATCCACTCCTCACGGCGGTACGCGCCGCGTTTTCTCGGCGCATCCCTCACCACCCAGACCGCGCCTTCCCGGCTTGCAGGATAAGGGTGTGTGAAGCTCCGGGTAAAGGAATAGCCGCGCGCGAAAACCTCCAGCGCCCGCTGCAAAAGTACGTTTTCCGGCATATATTCGTGTCTCCGGTATTTTGTCATAATATAGCAGGCTGCAATCTGCGGGCATACAAAAAAGCTGGACGTGCAGACCAGTAGCCCTTAGTTTTCGTCGGCCGCGAAACAGGTGAATGGTCAATTTGCAATTACTCGCGGGACCAGGGATTACGGATACGGTCTGGCGACGGTTTTCGAGGCCCCGTGAGGATATGAAACCCGGATCTGCTTATGCGAAATGAGTCGTCCATGACCTCCCGGGATTTCCGTCACGTCACGTCCCGGCAACGCGCGCGCCGATTCCATGCCGGCGATCGCCTGGGTGTCGTCTCCGACTCCCACGGACTCCTGAGGCCGCAGGTCACTGCCCTCCTTCATGGCGTCCGGGCGATCATCCACGCCGGGGACGTCGGAAAGATCTCGGTACTTGAGCAACTGGAATCTATCGCGCCGGTGTACGCAGTCCGCGGAAACGTGGACCTGGTTCCGCCCTGCAGCGATCTGCCCGAACGACTCGTGCTGCAGGCCGGCGGGCGCCGGATTCTCGTGACGCATATCCTTGAAGAAGCGAACGTGGAGGGATTCGATCTCGTGGTCTGCGGCCACTCTCACGTACCGAAGATAAGCACGATTGGATCGACCTGCTGTCTGAATCCCGGCAGCATCGGGCCTCGCCGGTTCCGGCTTCCGGTATCGATGGGATACATAACGGTTTCACCTCAGGGAGCGCCTGTTCCGGAACTGCGGACCATTGAGATCGAGTAGGTACGGGCCGTCGGAAATCTGGATATGACAAACGGTCGGGGACTCCTACCCCCCACCGCATCAGCCGTCGCCGGTCCTTCGACCCTTCGACAGGCTCAGGGACCACAAGCTCAGGGGACGGACGCGGCTTCTGCGACTCCCCCTCAAGGTGGGAGTGATTTGGTTGTGCTGCCTGTCAGGTCGAACCAATGACACTGGATGACATTTCAGGCAAACGTGTCTCGTATACATTTCTCATCAAATACAGCACGAGGATACGTCAAATGAATAATGATGTCAAAACGACGGATAGGGCCCATGCCGAATGGGTGATATCCCGCATGGTCAGGCCTGCAGAGCTGGAGAATTCCGGACAGATCGCGGAGAGCAAGGGTAAGGGCCCGGAGGTCTGGGCGATGTTCTGCGCGACGATTCGGGGCGACCTGCAAGCGATTCAGAGGCTTGCCGGGCGCAACCCCGACCTCATCCGCTGTGTACACTACTACACCCAACCCATAAAGTTCGCAGTCCGCGAGGGTCACGCGGAGATTGTCCGTTATCTTCTGAAAATGGGCGCCAGTCCTTTCTACCGGACCCGGATCTTCCACGACTCGCTGGTCAATCTGGCCGCCGACCGGGAACACGAGGAGATCGTGAAAATCCTGGAAGAGGCCATCAGCGAAAGGAGCGGCGGGTACAGGCGTGTAACGGAACCCCTTGCGAACGAGCTCATCGATGCCGTTCGTGCGCGCGATTACGAAAAAACGGCACGCATTGTCCAAAGATCTCCTGAACGCGTCAAATTGAGCAACGCGAACGGGACCACGGCGCTTCACGAGGCGGTTTCGATCGGCGACTTCCATCTGACTCGACTGCTCCTGGACAACGGGGCCGACATCCAGGCTCAGGCCGGCACGGGCTTCAGCACGGGACAGAAGCCCATCCACGTCGCACTCTACGCCGGATGGCGGGACCGGATACTCATACGGAAGAAGGCGGCGCTGGCGGGCTATCTGATCGCCCGGGGCGCGGACTACAATATCCTTGTGGCCTCCGCCGTTGGCGACACCCGCCGCGTCCGGGAGTACCTGGATGCGGAACCCTCGCTGGCGAACTTCCGCGACACCTGCGAAAGGCTGCCGATTTCCATCGCGGCGGGCCGGGGCCACCACGATATCGTGGAGCTCCTGCTTGAAAGGGGCGCCGATCCCAACGCGCCGGAGCCCGACGCGCCTCGCGGCAAAGCCCTGCTCGAGGCGGCATTCCATGGACACGCCGCCACCGCCCGGTTGCTTCTCGAACACGGCGCCGACCCCAACGGCAACGTGGACTCGACCGGCACGGCATTCCACCATGCCAGAAAGGACCCCGAACTCTACGAACTGATGAAATCGTACGGCGGCAGAGCGGATATCATCCCCCCGATCAGCGCCGCGGTCAACGCCAACAATCTTGAGCGCGTGGACGAAATTCTCACGCAGAAACCCGAAGAGATCGCGAATGCGAAACTGGGCAACCCCGCACGGCGAGGCAGGCTGGAAATGGTGAAGCTGCTCCTGAAACACGGTGCGGCCATATCCGGCACGAACCACGGCTCGTTCTTCCGGGTCTACGAAACGGCGGAATTCCTGCTCAAAAAAGGGGCGAATCCCAATTACAGGAACTGGCAGGGGATCTCTTCCCTCCACTCGATCGCCCACGCGGGAGACGTCCAGAGAGCCGGTCTTCTGCTGGACTACGGCGCGGAGATTAACGCAATCGAACCCGAGTACTGTTCGACGCCGCTGGGGTTGGCGTGCCGGGCGGGACATGCGCCGATGGCGGAGTTTCTCCTCCGGAGGGGAGCGGACGCCGGCCTGCCGCACGCCCATCCGTGGGCCAGACCCCTCGCCTGGGCGGAGAAGAAGGGACACCCGGAGGTCGCCCGGATTCTACGGGACCACAGGACCGGGTAGAGATACGAACTGCCCCGTTCCGGGGTTCGAAGGCTGTTTCCGGGGGCGGGATCGACTGCGACTCCCCGAACGCGAAAACATGCGGGCCGTCAGGCCGACTCTCGGGATTTCCACCACCTGGCGATGGGGAAGGGCGCATATACGAGGAAGAACATGGCCAGCCCAATGACGTCCAGAAAGACGAGGTACCACGGCCACGGCAGAAAGAAGAAGGGCGACACCGTTCCCCACGGAGGCGAGGAGAGGTACATATAATTCGAACCGGAGAGCAGATTGACAACAGCTGCAACCGCCGCGAGGACGTGCAGCCAGAGAAATGCACGGAAGAGCCCGCCCGGAGTTGGCCGCATCTTCAGGCCCCAGGTGGCGTACAGGATCCCGGCAACGATTCCTGAATGTGAGAAGAAATATTGGAAGAACCGGTACTCCGGATAGTCAACCGCCAGATTTCCCGGCGTGATCACCGCGTTCGCGGATCCGGCGAGACCCCAGAAGTAGGCGACTTCATAGAACCTCTGATTGTGAAACAGCAGGGCAAGGGAGGTCAGGAAGGTCGCCACGCCGCAGAGGTGGAGGGGCAGGAAGTATCGCAGAAAGACACCCGGGCCGTATCCGGCGACCCGGAAACCCCAATGGATCAGTTCGTTGCCGAGGAGGACGCCTGCCAGAACAAAACCCACGACGGCCGCGGCGCGTGAGCCGATCCGCTTCGCGATCAGCGACAGCAGAATCGGCAGGACCAGCGTCAACGCCATCGCGACCAGGTGCGGGGCGCCGAACGTCTTGAATCCGCCGGTCAACGCGCCCATCCCTCGCCCGATGCCAGGTCTCTTCCCACCCGCCACGTCTCACCGGACGCGGTGACGGTCATCTCCACGCGGTTGTCGCCCGCCCGCAACTCCGCCGGCAATTCCGCCGATACGGCCGGCGTACCGGTACCTCGATAGGGAAAGATCACCGCCCCGAAAGCCGCTGGCGCATGGTCTTCCAGCGCGAACCGGAACGCCTTTCGCGGCGTACGATGGCCGTATTCCCACGCGAACCAGCCCGTTTCTTCAATCATCGACGCCGGGAACCCGGCAACCGCCTGCACCAGGACGTTTGCATCGTCAAACAGGGTGAACGCCCGGTTTTCCGCGTGGTCGAACGTGACGTCGCCGGGCGCAAGCTGGAAATGCAGGTCCAGCTGACCCGGCGCAATGCCGATCGCCTCGTCGAGCAGAACGAAGAAGCGACGGTCCACGAACCATACGGAACGACGGTGGATCAGACCGGGATACGACCCGTTCTCTACCACCAGCACGTCCGTGTCCTCCCCCTCGGAGACCCACATCAGTTCGCGCGCGTCGTCGGCGATATCCCGGCCGTCCAGCGTCAGGGTCTGGTGAACCGAGGTCTGCCGGTGCCAGGCCCGAGCCTCCTTGTCCCGTCCATAGGTGTAAAAGCCCGTATCGTTCATCAGCCAGCGCCCGTAGGCGTACAACTCGAACGTCCCGTTGTCGGGCTGGTCGTGGCTTGATATTGCGGGCGGCGAGCAGTGCAGCGCCATGTGGATCTGATCCGGACCCCAGTCATCGCGCATCACGTAGAAACCTGCCTCCGTGAATGCGCGGCTCTTCCCTTCAGGCAGTTCGTTACGATTCAGATTCGCCCTTGCCGCGTATTTGGGATCCCCCAACAATTCCGATGCACCCACCAACTCGCCGTATAGCGGCCACTTTGTCCGGTCGCCCGTGGCGACCGAAGGGCGGGAACCGTCTCCGAACATCGGTGGGGTGAGATCGGGCGACGCGATCCAGAAGATGTAGTCGTACATCCTCCGCACGCGCTCCAGGAATTCCGGCGAAGCCTGGATGTCAAAGACCTCGAGACGCGACAGGATTTCCACGGCGTCGCGCAGGACACCCTGGTGATATCCGAACGACCACTCCCGCTGGACGCCGTCCGACGTGGTCTGCGCCAGGATGTTTTCCTCCACGCGCGCCAGGCCCAGTTCCATCCAGTCGCGCGCTTCCCTGAACTCGCTGAACGTATAGGCGACGTTGATAAACCCGCGCTGTTCGAACACCGCCTTGTTGTGGATGAGGCCCATGGGAATCAGCGTCGTTTTTGTCTGATGGTCATATACAGTTGCGAGCAGCACGCCCAGAAACTCCGGCGTGAACGCCTCGGACTGAATCAACCCGCGAAAAGCCGCGCAGATGTTCGTTGCCCGGATGCCCGTCTGCAGGTCCAGCCATGCGAATCCTTTCCACCATTTGTATACGGGATGGGTTCTGGTGTGTTTTTCGAGCGGATGTTTTGATATCCAGTCGAACGCCAAATCGACGAATGCCTTCGCGTACTTTTCATCGCGCGATGACGCATAGGCGTTTACGAGTGGCGCGGCCCAGTAGAAGCGGTAGACGACGCATACCCACTCGATATCGCCGGGCGGGTCCCATTCCCAGTCGAAATCGTCGCCATATTGCGCCTCGTCGTACGGCCCCCATTGGATGATACGGCGGCAGATCTTGTCCGCCTCTGTATGATCACCCTCTTCAACCACCTCCATCAGCGGAAATATCGCCCTGTAATAGTCGCGCAGGGCCGAAAGGGCGCCCATCCTGTCGCCAGCGTCGGCCGCCTGTTTCACGGCTTCCAGCCCCGCCGCAGTCAGATCCAGTTTTTCAAGTATGCGTTCCGGATCGAACGATGTCAGCGGCATCTCGTGATCAATTTGGTCCGCGCCCGCGGGGCGCTCCGTGACGTAAGTCATTTCCCTTCCCTCGATGTCAAGTCTTGGAACCGGCGAATTCCATTTCCTGCGTATGGGATTCCTTCGAAGCGCTCGTAAATTACGCTCCATCCGTCGTGTTGGCAATACTATTGTTGAGGAATTTCGAGGAAGGCGATACATGGATGGAAAGGATGAACAGGATGAATTCTCCGGAGCGCGTCGGCCGAGGCGCCAAGTGTTTTGCACAGGGCCGGAAATGTCCCTATATTGGGCACCAACTCCACGTTCTCCCACCTGGAAACGGCCTGTACGCTGATGCAGACGGTGTTTCCAGGCTTTACACGGGAAAGCGCGTTCCGCTTGCGTCGATCTCAAGTCCGTCGTCCAATTCTACCGGTCTGAATCATTGTAACGCCTCCCTTCCCGGGTGTATGCGAAACCGCTTTACTTCAAGCCTCTGAATGTCGAAAAAAGCGTAAAAGCCCGGACGCCGGTATCGGTGAAGATGAAATTCTGTCAACCCCAAGTTTCCTTTCCAAAAATTCCTCACCATTCGACCGCCGATTCAGGCAACTTATTTCCGGGACAGGACACTGGCTGAGGTCATTGAAGAGCAGCGATGTTAAGTCCATACCGCCGTTCTTTGTGTATATTTGAAAGTGGCACTTGCAAATTGCACTTTATTTCGGTACATTTCGCAATACTTATGATTGCTCGCGAGATCACAGACAGACTGGTCGCGCTATTCCGCCAGTACCCGTTTGTTACTTTGACGGGCCCACGGCAGTCCGGCAAGACGACGCTCTGTCGCGCCGCGTTTCCCCATCTCAAATACGTCAACCTGGAGGCGCCCGATCAGCGCCTGTTCGCCGAAACCGACCCTCGCGGATTTCTTTCGCAGCACGGCGACGGCGTCATTCTGGATGAAATCCAGCGGGTCCCGCAACTCCTTTCCTACCTTCAGGTTCTCGCCGACGAAAATGGTGGAAACAGTCTTTACGTCCTCACCGGCAGCGAGCAGTTCAGGCTCTCAGATACCATCAGCCAGTCTCTGGCGGGACGTACGGCGCTGCTGTGCCTGCTGCCGTTCACGATTGACGAACGGCGTCGCGCGGGCGCCGGCGGCAGTGTCGACGACATCCTGTACTCCGGTTTTTATCCACGAATCCACGATCAGAAACTGGAGCCACGGCAGGCGCTGGGCGACTATTTCGAGACCTACGTCGAGCGAGACGTGCGTCGCCTCGGTGAAATCCGCAATCTCAGCAGTTTTCGTCGATTCGCGCGTCTGTGCGCCGGGCGCGTGGGGCAACTGCTGAATGTCTCATCACTGGGCGCCGACGCGGGCGTTTCACATACCACCGCGCGTGAGTGGCTGTCAATTCTCGAAGCCAGCTACGTTGTCTTCCAACTCCCGCCCTTCTTCGCAAATATTCGCAAGCGCCTGATAAAATCGCCCAAACTCTACTTTTACGACGTGGGATTGGCGAGTTATCTGATCGGAATCGAAAACGCCGGTCAGATCGCGACCCATCCGCTGCGTGGCGCTCTGTTCGAAAGTGCCGTTGTCGCCGAGGCAGTGAAGTACCTGTTCAATCGCGGCCGCCGGTCCAATCTGTCCTTTTTCCGCGACATACGCGGCCTCGAGTGCGACCTTCTCTACGAAACAGGAAATCGAATTGGCGCTATAGAGGTCAAATCCGGCGCCACAGTCGCATCGGACTACTTCGATGGACTGAACCGGACCGCCAGGCTTCTGCCGCAGATTTCGGACCGGGGACTGGTCTATGGGGGTTCGTTTCGACAGACCAGAGGCAATGTCGAAGTGGTAACGCTGGACGACATCAACGACTTGCTACAACGATTCGACAATGGCGAGAAAAACTGATAAGCAACTGAAAAACCGGGATTTGTAATTATGGACTCAATTCGTCTGGGTCTGGTCGGATCGGGCGGCATGGCGCAAAGCCGTGCTCGTACATTCTCAGATTTGCAGGGATGCAGGCTGACCGCACTGGCCGCCAGGAACCCGCACACGGGCGCGGAACTTGCCCGTCAATACGGTCTGCCACTGCTGGGTGGCTGGGAGGACCTGGTCGGCCGTTCCGACGTTGACGCGGTTGTGGTCTGCACCAGCAACGACAGCCATGGGCCCATCGCCCGTGCGTCCCTGGAGTCCGGCAAGCCCGTCTTTCTCGAATACCCTCTCGCGCGACACGTTGACGAAGGGACCGCCCTGGTCGACCTGGCGCGTTCGACCGGCACGGTGCTGCGCGTGGCCCATCCGGAGGTCGTGTCCGGCGCACACCGGCAACTCAAGGAGACCGTCGGTTCGCTGGGCGGCCTGTTGCTGGCATTATTCGTGCGGCTGACGCCGGGGAGAGGGGCGCGGCCGGAGGTGTTGTTCAACATCCACGCGTCGGGGCCGCCGAGTCTCTTCTTCGTCTACCAGGTGTTCCCGTTGGTTGACCTGTTCGGCCCGGCGTCCTGGGTTGAAGGATACGCACACTATGACGGCATGGACAGCAACGGCACATACAAACGCTTCGTCAATCGCGTCGCCGTCGGATTCGCGAGCGGCGGAACAGCGGAATGGACCTGGGCGGGCGGGATTTCAATCGGAAATGCAGAACAGGTTCAGCGGTTCGTGCTGGAGGGAGGGACGCTGGTCCACGAGGGTGGCGCCTGGCATATCTCGGCTGCGGACGGCAAAGAGGTATCGCTGCCGGCCGCGGGACAGGAGACGTCGCTGGAAGAACTCTTTCTGGAGGAAGTACGCGGCAGAAAGGATGATTGGCGATCGGATTTGGAAACGGCCCTCGAAGCCGTTCGCATTGGGCTGGGCGCCGAGGAAGCGGCGAACCGCGGCGGTCGTGTGCGTCTCCGGGACTGACGGTTGAGAATGTGATTTCGCAAAAATCGCGCGCTCAGTCCTCGGGCGGCCCGAAGGCGGCCATGTAGAGGCGCGTCCGCTCGTTGAGCACCCCATAGAACGCGCGCGTGTCCGGGTCGGGATGGTCACGCCAGAATACCGCCGGAATCCCGGAATCGTTGGCAAGCGGCGGGCGATGGCGGTGACCGTAGTAAATCTGCACGGTTTTACGCGGGGCCTGCGTGGGGCGCGTGTTCGCGGTATGCAGAAATCTACAAACTGTACGGAAGCTTTAATGACAATGGCCGTGAGGTTATCCGCCTTGCTTATCGCGATTGCGCTGACGTCCTCGCAAAGCCGGGCCGGCGCCGGCACCTTCTCGTTCGCACTGATCGGAGACGTGCCCTACGCCGATGCCGACAGCATCCGCTTCGCAAGGTTGATCGACATGGTCAACGCGGACGAGGACGTACAATGGGTCATCCACGCGGGCGACATCAAACGTGGCGGACAACCATGCACGGATGCGGTTCTGAAAGGTCGTCTGGAAACGTTAAACCGCTTCGATGACCCGTTCGTCCTTACGCCGGGCGACAACGAATGGACGGACTGTCATCGCAAGATCGCCGGACGTTTCGATCCGCTCGAGCGCCTGCAGAAACTGCGGTCCCTGTTCTATCCCCGTGCCGGGCAGACGCTCGGCAAGCGGCCCATGCGCGTTGAGTCCCAGGCGTCGGCGGCTGAATTCAGCGAGTTTCTCGAGAACGTCCGCTGGGAACGGGACGGCGTCCATTTCGCGACCGTTCACATCGTGGGCAGCAGAAACGGGCTGGCAGGCTTTCAACGCCGGGATTCGACCGAGGTTGGCGCGGTCCCGATGAGGACGGAACGGCACGACGCGGCGGTTGAACGACGTACCCGTGCGGGAATCGCGTGGCTCCGACAGGCGTTTGCCGCAGCGGGTGAATCGGGCAAAGCGCTGTTTCTGACGCTGCACGCGACAATGGGGCTGGAGCGAAAGCCGGCGCCCGACCCGCCTCACTTCCAGGCGGTCCTCGACGCGCTGCGAGAGGAGACGGAGCGATTCGGACGGCCGGTCGTACTGGCGCACGGCGACTCGCACTACTTCCGGATCGACAAGCCCCTCCGGCGCAAGGGAGGGGGCAGGCGAATTGTGAACTTCACACGCGTGGAGACGTTCGGCGCGTCGGACGTTCACTGGATTGAGGTCTCGGTGGATCCTGCCAGCGAGAACGTGTTCAGCTTCGAGCAGCGGATCGTGAAGGGGGAACGAACGGATGGAAGTCGACGCACAGCATCGGAAAGGACCGGAATGACCATCGAGAGAACCGGCACATCGGAACGAACGCCGCAGGACGTAATCGACGGCATGCACCGCCCGGCCTGGTGCGTAAACACGGCCGAGGGGCGCCTTTATTGGGAACTCGTAGTCGCCGCGATCCGAAACGACGTCGACGCCCTGCGCGAACATTTGCGCGAGGACCCGGACTGCGCCAGGCTGCAGTTCTGGTACACCCCGCCGATCCACTTCGCGGTGCGGGAGGGCAGTCTGGACGCGACGAAAGTGTTGTGGGAAGCCTACGCGCACGACGAGGTGGGCGATCTGATTACCATGGCCGAGGACCGCGGGCATACCTCGGTCGCAGACTATCTCAGGGAGGCCTCCGGGCCCGTTTCGGAGGCGCCGGACCAGCGCCTTCACAAAGCGATAGACGCCGGAGACCACGCTGAGATCCAGCGCCTGCTCGATGGTACGGACGGGATCGAATTACATCGGGACGCAGAAGGAAGGACGGCGCTCCATCTCGCCGTCATCGCGAATGACCGCGCGGCGGTAGAGGCTCTCCTGGTCAGCGACGTGGACGTGGATGCCGCCGACCACGCCGGTTTCCGCGCCATCCACTACACGTACTGGAAGGACCTGATGTGGCACCGGTCGAAGGCGAGTCCCGATCTGGCGGAGCTTCTGCTGAACGCCGGGTCCCGCGACAGCCCCGCACTGGCTGCCGCGAGAGGAGACCTGGATGCCGTCAAGGCGTTTGTCGACGCCGACCCATCCACCGTGAACGACGGCGAGAACCTTCAGAAACGCCCGCTGTCGGCCGCGGCGGAACGCGGCCACCGTGATATTGTCCGCTTTCTGCTGGATAACGGGGCGGACCCCAGTCTGCCGGAAAGTCGGCTGTGCCCCTACGGGGCATCGCTGATGACCGCGACCGTGCAGGAAGACCTCGAAGTCGCCAGATGGCTTCTTGAAGCCGGCGCCGATCCGAACGGACACGTGGACTCCTCCGGGTCCCCGGCGATCCGAGCGCGATCTGACGCCATGCGCGGCCTGCTCTACGGCTACGGCGGACGGGCATCCGGAGCGTGGGGCTATGTCCAGCGCGGTGAGTTCGAGACGGTGGCCGCCGTCCTGCGCTACACGGACGATCCGTTTACAGGCGAGGAGAGCGAGTACCTGACTACGCCGTACACCGCCGTGATCAGCGGCTGCGGGCGCATGGAGGACCGCGGTGAATCCACGGACGCCCACGAAGCGATGTTGAATATGTTCCTGCAGCGCAAACACCCGATGCCCCGTGTGCTGACGGCGTGCAAGACCTATCTCTACCACGTGCCTCGCATGACGCACCGGCTCCTCGAACATGGACTGGATCCGGACCTGCCCGACTGGCAACGAAGGACCCCGCTGCACGACCTCTGCCGCCCCAACCGGGCCGTTTCCGACGCCGCCGGCATGGTGCGCATGTTCCTCGAGTTCGGCGCCGACGTCAACGCCGTCGACGAGGAAGACCGGTCAACGCCCCTGGGGATCGCCGCGCGCGAAGGCAACGGGGAACTGGTGGGGCTGCTGCTGGATAACGGCGCCGACCCGAACGCGGCCGGCGCCCGATGGGCGACGCCGCTGGCATGGGCAGAACGCCGCGGTCACGAGGATATCGCGCGGCTGCTCCGGAGCCGGGGCGCCCGTTAGGTTGACCTTCTGTCGTCAACGGGAGTGTTTTGCAGATGTCACGCGAAGAGGAAACACATCCGAGATTCCTGGCGCTCCTGCGGGGGGTAAACGCCGGCGGGAAGAATGTTGTTCTCAAAGACGCGCTTCGCGGCTGCTTCGAGGACCTGGGATTCTCCAGCGTCCGCACTTACATCCAGAGCGGTAACATCCTGTTTCGGTCGGTGAATACCGACATCCCGGCCCTGACGGAAGCAATCGAACGCGCCCTATCGGGACGTTTCTCGTTCAACGCCCGCGCCGTCGTCCTCGCCCGAAACGCGTACCGACTCGCGGTTGACGCCGCCCCGGAGGATTGGGGTAATGACGAAGCGCGGATGCATCATGCACTCTTCACGCTGGCAGGAGCCGACCCGGAAGACATCCTAGCCCGGCTCTCGTGGCCTCGGCCGGAGTGGGAAACCGTAACCCCCGGGCCGGGCGTGATCTACTGGTCGGTATCCAGAGCCCGCCCTACCCGGTCCACGTGGGTCAAGCTTCCGGCGTCGAGGGTGTATCAGAAGCTGACCGCCCGCAATCACAATACGGTATTCAGACTGAGACAACTCTTCGAGGAGATATAGTGAATGGCGGGCGACGAGAAGCTGGTCAGCCGGATAAGGACGATCCTTGCTGGCGAGGACGGATTCTCCGAGAAGAGGATGTTCGGCGGGGTCTGCTTTATGATGGACGGCAACATGTGCGTCGGAACATGGAAGGGGTCCCTGGTCGTGCGACTCCACAGGGAGCGACACGAGCAGACGCTTGCCGAACCGCACACGAGGCCGTTCGACGTTACGGGCCGCGTAATGAGGGGATGGGCGCTGGTCGAGCCGCCCGCGATCGAATCGGACGAAGACCTGACGGAATGGCTTTGCAGAGCGGTCGATTACGTCCGTACGCTTCCACCCAAATGACAATGCGTGGCATCAATCGGAACCGCGGGAGGGTTGCTCCCCTATTGCATCGGCGAGAAGGAGGTTGGGATGAGGACGTCGGAGATGACCTCATCCACGATGGGCCCGTTGGCTTCCGTTCGCTCCCGCGCCGCAATCCATTCCGGGTCCGCGCGGAACGCGTCCCAAGCGGTTTCCATCGCCGCTTCGCTTTCGAATTCACAGATGTAGATCAGTTCATTGGCATCCTTTCTCGTCCAGAAACCCGCGACCTTGATGCCGTGCCTGTCGAAGAGGTCGAACGTGATGTTTTCGAATCGGCTGAGGATGTCCGGCATCCGGCCTTCGGGGACTCGATAGATGCGGTGCTCGTAGATCATTGGAATGCTCCCTCGCGTTAAGGATCCTGGAACGATTCTGTATGGAGTGGAACTCGCTGCGGCCTGCCATGGTAACAAGAAACCGGGCGGATCGAAAGAGGCACCCGACCCGGTCGGCGTGGACGGGCATACTTGCCATATCGGCACGCGCGAGAGGAATCCGGCAACGTGAAAACAGATAAACGCGGCGGCGTCTGCTTCCGCGTGGACGACAACAAGCCGATTCGACAGTGGGTCGAGTTCGCGCAGGTTTTCGACCGGTACGGGTTCAGGTTCTGTGCCGCGTTGTGCCCGGGGAGAATGGCCGGCGACGAAGAATACGTGAGGCTGGTCAGGTCGCTGCAGGACCGGGGGCATGAGATTATGGACCACACGCCCCTCCACAGCGTGGACAAGCTTCCGCTCCCTCAAGGCGCCGATGCCGATGCCTGGCGCGAGATGCCGGGCGTCGACCACGTGGATGCATCGCGCGTCTACCTGACGCCTGACGCGATCGACCCGTCATCGCTGCCGGAATATCGAGCGGATATTTCGGGCAACATCATGACAAGCCGCACGCCCCAGGTCCTTAACGACAACAATCAGACGAGATTCATCGCCGTCTACGTTCCCCATCTAGACAGTGTGTTTCGGTTCAGACAGATCGAATGTTCGGGCGACGTCGTATTGGCGCTGCACAGTTTCTGGGACGAAGACAACGTCGATCTGGGCGAACATCGGGACGTCGTCTTTCACAGGCTGGGCAAGGCCGATATCCGGATGACGCTGGACGCCCGCAGGCTTCTGGCCGAGTCGTCGCTGAATCTGTTCGAGAGCCTTGGTCTTGATCGCCCGCTGACGTGGATACAGCCCGGCTCGGGAGGGTGCTCCGACTTCCGGCGTGGAGACATCAGGACCTGCTTCGGAGATTTGTACGGATACGTGGCGGCCGCGACCTACCCCGACCGGTCTCTGAAGTGCTACAACGAGAATGACCCCGATGGAGACAAGCGCTTCGGCATGCAGTGGGGCGACTTCGACGACGAGGCGCGGGACCTGGACTGGAACCTGAACCGAATCGCGGACGGGATTGCCGGGAACCGCGTACTCATCGGTCACAGCCACTTCTGGGAGCATGTCATGCCGGACGGCTGGGACGGTTATCTTGAACGGGTCGCCCGTATCCTTTCCTGGTGCAAGGACAACCGAATCCCGGTCAGGACGTATTCGGAGTGGGCGGAGGCGCTCTATCGTGCGAAACCGGACCCAGATGTGAATGTGTTTCCCGGTCTGAACGTCGATCTGAACGCAGACGGCGTTCCGGACGGGTACGACATGCCGTCGGCAGAACTGGTCCGGTGCGACGGACCCGGCGGACCCGGTGCATTCCTGTCGGTACGGAATGCCGGGCCAATCTGCAACGTAGATCGATTGGGCGGTCTGGAAAAGGGCGCGAATACCTTCTCGGTCCGGACGCACGGGCATCCGGGGGGCGCAATCGAGACGACGTTCCGGTTCTTCGAAAGCGGAACGACGGAGAAACACACGTTTTCGGTGAAATGCCCCGGGTGGACCGAACAACACGCCACGGTCACAGTGCCGGCCGAGGCATCTCTGGTGAATATCACGATCGAGTGCACGTCTACCGGCGGGGATGAACTGAAAATCGGCGGTATGCGTCTGAATGCGTGCAATTGAGGAACCGGAACGCCGGGGAATTTCACGACGCGTCCCCATCCCCAAATCAGGTGGCCGTGTCCCATCCGTCCACATCTTCCACAGAAATGGAATGATCGATGTCTGAAACAGCCGAAGACTATGACCTGCTGATATCGGCCGGGCGCGTTTTCTGCGCCGATACCGGCCTGGACGGCCCGGGCGCCGTCGCTGTACGGGGGGACCGGATTGTTGGAGCGGGTCCCGATGTGAAAGGAACCGCGTGGCTGACGCTCGAATACCCACACGACCTGCTGCTTCCGGGCCTGGTGGACATCCACGCCCACCCGGCACGGGGCGGTTCCCGGTTCGGCGTCGATCCCGATACGCATTTTCTCCCATGCGGGGTTACGACGTGCATGTCGCAAGGCGACGCGGGCGCCCTCAACTGGCCGGCCTATCGCGAGGAGGTGATCCGCGGCAGCCGCACGCGGGTGCGGCTCGCGCTCCACCTGTCCAAATATGGCGAGTCACCGCCCGACCACTGTTTCGAGCGCCTCGAGAACGCGGACGTCGACCTCTGCGCGGATGCCGTCACGTCAGCGGACGAAGAAATCTGGGGCATCGCGTTCAATACCATTCTCGAACCTCGCCTCGCCCACGACCCCCGGGAGATCATGCGCCGCGGCGTCGAAGCGGCCGAACGCAGCGGGCGCCCGATCCTCTACGGGGCGCGCTTCAACGTTGACTTTCCGCTCGGAGAACAACTGGCGCACCTGCGCGCGGGAGACCTCTTCACGTACACGTTCAGCCCGCGCCCGGACAACATCATCGCAGACGGAAGGGTGCGGCGCGCGGTATGGGCGGCCAGAGACAGGGGGGTCCTGTTCGACGGCTGCCACGGGATGCAGTCTTTCAGTTTCGCCCACGTCGAGCGGGCCATCGCCGAGGATTTCTTCCCCGACACGATTTCCACCGACCAGTACAATGCCCACGTGGACGCCGACCCGCCCCACCACCTCCCGAGGACGATGTCCAAATACATCGCCGCGGGCATGCCCGAAGCGGAAGTTTTCGCGCGGTCGACCGCCAGGCCCGCCGAGCTGTTGGGGCTGAAGGGCGAGGCGGGCACGCTGGCGCCCGGCGCGTGCGCCGATATCGCGGTGTTGCGATGGAACCCCGACGGGCGCCTGTCCGACGTCCTCGGCGTCGAACGTCCAGGCGGCTCCTGGGAACCGCTCGCCACCGTGAAATCCGGTCAACCTGTGGACCGGCATTGCCCGAAATGATTCGAAATCAGTCGCCTGCCCTATCTCAGCCGGGGGGACAGCAGGATGCCCATGGCGGACGAAATTTCGACACATCTTACCTTGATATCGGGGTTCTCCGCAGTCGCCCGACGCGGACACCCTCTCCGGATACCGGAACGAAGCGATATGCCCGGTCCACAATTCCCGTTTGCCAAACGCTATCAATTGGAGGAGAACCGCTGTGAGTCCGGAAGTGATCATGGTTGTCGGCTTTCTACTTGGCGCCTATTCTATCGTTGGAAACGACGCGATTCAGACCCTTGGAACCTTTCTCAGCTCCAACGCCAGACGCCCCTGGTGGGTGCTCTGGATCTTTGCCTGCAGTATTCTGATCGTCGTCCTCGTCTACGGGTGGTGGATGCACGACGACGTCTCTTACGGCAGGCTGGAGAAGATCCCCCAACCCGACCAATGGACCTGGATCTACTGCGTCCCTCCTTTCGTCCTGCTCCTCCTGACACGTTGGGGCATCCCGGTAAGCACCACGTTTCTGACCCTGACGATTTTCGCGCCGAAGGCCCTGCCGGCCATGCTGGTCAAATCGCTCGCCGGGTATGCTACGGCGTTCGTGGCGGCCATTCTGATTTACCGTTGGGTCACCCGAACAATCGAATCCCGCTTCCATCGTTCGGACGGGCCTACCAGCGGCTGGTGGGTGGTGGCGCAGTGGTGTTCCACCGGTTTTCTTTGGAGCCAGTGGCTGATTCAGGACCTGGCCAATATCTTCGTGTTCCTTCCTCGCAGCCTCACGGCGGAATGGTTCTTTCTGTCGATGGTGGTCATGCTGGCCCTGCACGCCATTATCTTCTACAACCACGGCGGCGCCATTCAGAAGGTGGTACTCACCAAGACCAACACGACCGACATCCGGTCAGCCACTTTTGTCGACCTGATTTACGGCATCGTACTCCTGCTGTTCAAAGAGGTCAGCAAGCTCCCGATGAGCACGACGTGGGTCTTCGTCGGCCTTCTCGCCGGCCGTGAGATCGCGGTCGCCTGGAATCAGCGGCACCGCAGCCGCAAGGAAGTGACGCGGCTTGTTGCAACGGATTTCGCCAAAATCACCGGCGGGCTGCTCGTCAGCATCGCCCTTGCCTACCTTCTGCCCGAACTGCAGGCGATGTTCGGCTGACGGACGGGAGTTCGATCCGGGCTCGAAACCAACCGGGAGCGTGAATCACGATATTGGGGCCCAGGGAGAACAGGCTCCGTAACGGCAGCGTGGATCAATCATCAATTTTTATCAAGATAAATCTTGACAGCATGACCTCAAAATGGCATTATTGTTGAAAAACGGGGTGATTCGGCTATGAAACCGCCGCGAGAGAAATTTTCCAGCCAGGTTGCGCCGGAATTGTTGGGCACGTTCCGTGAGATTGCCCGGAAGGAAGGACGTCACTTCCAGGTGGTGCTGGAAGAGGCCATGCGCGAATACATCGAAAACCGGGCACGGGAAAAGCCGCGCGCTCAGGTCATGGCCCAATTTCAGGCCAGCGTGGAAAGAAACCGCCGTCTGGGTGAAATGCTGGCCAGATGACGCACGACTTCCCCACCGTACAGGAAGTCATGGTCATGCATGACGCCCTGATCAGCGCTTTCGGCGGAATACCGGGCGTGCGTGATGAAGGCGCCCTGGCCGCCGCGCTCATGCGGCCGCAACTCGGGTATTACGACAGTCTCATCAGTCAGGCCGCCGCCCTCATGGAAAGCCTCGCCAACAACCACCCGTTTTTAGACGGCAACAATCGGGTGGCCTTTTTTGTCACCGACACCTTCCTGCGTCTGAACGGCCGCTTTATCGACTGTGACGACGACGAGGCGTACGCGTTCTTCATGGAAAACCTGGAGGCCGGATCCTTCCGGTTCGCCGGGTTGAAGACATGGCTTCAGGAGAAGGTTGCGGGGTTGCCGGGTGTCCGATAACCATCGACGACACGAGACGATGTAGCGATGCGTCTCTCGCCTGCGGGAATCGGACGAAGATTTGCAAGGACCGGGGTACGTCGCTGGTCCCGGATAAACGGTCAGGGAGAGTCAGGATGCAATACAGGACGACGCGGACCGACGCGCAGATCGAGGCCGCCTTCCGGGAGGCCGCCGAACAGTACGCAGCCTTCGGCGTGAACGCGCACGAAGCCGTGAAAAAGGCAGCCGACGTGCCCATCTCGCTTCACTGCTGGCAGGCCGACGACGTGGCGGGGTTCGAGACGAAGGACGAAGCCGTGGAAGGCGGCGGCATCATGGCCACCGGGAACTATCCGGGCCGGGCGCGAAACGGGGATGAGCTGCGCGCCGATCTGAAACAGGCGATCGACCTGCTGCCGGGGCGGCACCGCGCGAACGTCCACGCTTCCTATGGCGACACGGGCGGCAAAGTCGTGGACCGGGACAGGCTCGAACCCGAACACTTCGCCGGCTGGATAAGGTGGGCAAAGGAAAACGGCGTCGGGCTGGACTTCAACCCCACGTATTTCGCCCATCCAAAGGCGAACGACGGGTACACCCTTGCCCATCCGGACGCGGAAATCCGGGAATTCTGGATCCGCCACGGCGTGGCCAGCCGGCGAATCGCCGAAGCCATGGGCGTTGCGCTGGACGACGCGTGCGTGAACAACCACTGGATACCCGACGGCGCAAAGGACCATCCGGCTGACCGGTTCGGACCCCGCGAACGTCTGGTGGAATCCCTGGACGCCGTCCTGGACCCCGCGCTGGGCATCGGTCCGGCCTGTGTGGACGCCGTCGAGGGCAAGCTTTTCGGCCTGGGCGTGGAAGACTACACGGCGGGCTCCAATGACTTCTACGCGAATTACGCCCTGTCGCGGGGCGCCGTCCTCTGCCTGGACATGGGCCACTTCCACCCCACGGAATCCATCGCGGACAAGATTTCCGCGCACCTGCCCTTCCACGAACGGCTGCTCATCCACACCAGCCGGCCCATCCGCTGGGACTCGGACCACGTCGTTCTCTTCGGCGACGACGTGCGCAACGTCTTCCTCGAGATTGTCCGCTGCGACGCCCTGGACCGCGTGTACGTGGCGCTCGACTTCTTCGACGCCAGCATCAACCGCATTGGCGCCTACGTGATCGGCGCCCGCGCGACGCGGAAAGCCATCCTCTACGCGCTGCTGGATCCCACGCGGCAACTGCAGGAACTGGAACGGGAAGGTAAACTGGCGCAAAAGCTTGGCCTGATGGAAGACATGAAAACGATGCCCTTTTCCGCAGTGTGGGACATGATCTGTCTGAAGACCGGCGTCCCCCCCGGCGCCGCCTGGATTCCGGAAATGGAAGCCTACGAAAACAAGGTCCTGTCAACCCGGACATAAAGAAAACCGCGGAACGGGGTGAGAAAGTTCACCCGATTCCGCGGTCCTCGATGGTTGTAATTTCATTCGTGGCTCAGTCCTTAGCGCCCGGCCTCACCCCCGGTTTCCTCCTCCCCACGCGGACGAGAACTGATCGCCGTCCTGGAATCTGCCGGGACGGAACGGATGCAGATCGAACGCGGGCGTCCGGCCGAGAATGACGTCGCTCAGCGAATCGGCAATCGGCGGGCCCAGCTTGAAGCCGTGCCCGCTCCCGCCGAAGAAGGCATAGTAGCCCTCCAGCCCCGGCTCCGGCCCGACCAGGGGATGCCAGTCATCCGTGATGGTATAGACCGACGCCCAGCCCTTCACGTATTCCCCCCGTCTGAACGCGGGCACCCGTTCAAAGGTCCCTGCCTCGATTCGCCGTCGCGTGGGCTCATCCAGGTCCGGATCGTACGCGTCCACGTCCATCGGCTCCACCTCTTTGGGAAAACTCAATCCGGCAAGCAGCCCGTTTTCGCCGTCGGGACGAAAATAGACCCGGAGATTGGGATCGGAAACCACGGGAAACCGCCCGAATCCCTTCGGCAACCGCAAGACCAGATCGCTCTCCCGGCTCCATCGCAGCGAATAGTTCAGGCCCGCTGACAATCCCATATGACGGCCCCAGGGACCTGCCGCGTTGATCACCAGTTCCGTTTGGATTTCGCCGGCGTCCGTCTCCACCCCCGTCACGCGATTGCCGGACAGCCGAATTCGCGTTACCCCCACCCCCTCGTAACACGTCAGTCCCCAGTCTGCTGCACGCGTCACCAGGTTCCGGACCGTCCTGACGGGGTCCGCGTACCCCGAAGCGGGTTCGTAGATGCCTGAAACAATCCCATCCGTGTTTACGCCCGGGACGAGTTCTCCGATCTTATCCGTTTCCACCTCCACGGCCCGGGTGTGGTTCCGCTGCTCCGCCTCCAGCACCGCCAGGCCCGAGGCCGCGGTATGCTCGCCAAGAAGACAGATATAGCCCGTATTGCGGAAGCCGCAATCTCCCCCCAGCGCCTCCTGTCCGTTCGCGAACATCTCCAGCGCCTTCATGGACAACCGGATGGTCAGGTCGTTCGAGTAGAACGTGCGGATCACCGCGGCTGAATGTCCCATGCTCACGGCGGCCAGCGACCGTTTTTCCAGGAGCACGACATCGCCCAGACCCTTCCTTGCGAGAAAATGGGCCGCGCTGGCCCCCATGATTCCCCCGCCGATCACGACCGCGTCTGCCACCTTTACCATCTGCATGCTCCCTTGCGACGTGTTGCTCCGGTTCAGTTCCCCGGATGGCCGGCACCTGTAACGAGGGTCAGACCTTCACGAAGACCATGGTAACCTGCGACCCGCCGAGGCTGGAAGTCAACGTCAGTTCATTCCCGTTGACGGTGGCGTTGGTACCGACAAGACCCAGCGTCGCTGCTTCCTGGAACAGGATGCTCGATCCTTCTATCGCGTACGTTCCGTCGGAGTACCGATCATCGTGCCCGAGCGACGGTATGCTCAGACTCAGAGAAAAGTCGCCCGTTGTCGACAGAACGAGTGTACCTGTTGCTTCCGGCGGACGCAGTGTCTGGGTTGCCGCGCCGCCTGCCAGTTGTATTTCGCGGAGCGTATAGGTGCCTGCCAGCGTATCGTAATTCAGCGGATTGTCTTCTCCGCAGGACATGAAAAGCAGTGCCACGACAAACGAAAACGGTTTGAATCTCTTCATCGCGCACCTCCGGGTCCGGCTGTTTTTTACAGTTCGTGTCGTACAAAACAGCCCGTTGAAAAATCCCATCCGGGCTACGGCCGGCCCTTGCGGTCGAAATACTGCGTTGCGCTCCCTCGCCGAATCGCTGGATGGGACTCGGTCGCGCGCCTTGTCTTCGGCCACAATGGCTCGGCCTCGCTTGCAGAGCGACTTTCTCAACGGACTGTTAACGAATGATGTCCTCCAGATACGCCTTGGCCGTTAGCAGCCCCTCCTGATTCAGGGCCGTGCTGCCCATATAGCGGTCGTCTTCCAGCTCGATTGCCAGCGGCCCGTCGTAGCCGAATTCCTCCAGCCGAGCCACGATCCAGATCCAATCCGCGTCTCCCCATCCGGGAATGCAGTACCGCCACCAGCCTTCGCCATGTCCGTACCGTTTGCCGAAGCTCTGACCGAGGCTGCCGTACAGGTACAGGCCGTCTGACAGCAGTTCCGTATCTTTGGCGTGCACGTGCCGGACGCGGTCTCCGAACTCCATCAGCAGGCGCTGATAGTCCACGCCGATCCGGATGAAGTGCGACGGATCGTAGCAGATCCCGAGATGAGGCGAAGGTACGACCTCGAATACGGCGCGAAGCGTCTCCGGCGTACATCCCAGATTGCCGTAGCCCGGCCCGCCTCCGGGATAAGGTTCGATGGCGAGATGGACGTCCTGCTGTTCCGCATAATCCACGATTGCG
>CAZKDZ010000135.1:0-27302 GCA_964551635.1 uncultured bacterium
GACCGCAAGGGCCGGCCGCAGCCCGGATGGGCTTTTTCAACGGGCTGATAGGGGAAGCCGGATGAAAATCGATCGCATCGAACAGTTCTTTCCACGGCCGCGCACCCGCCTTCTGAAGATTACGACCGACAACGGTCTTGAGGGATGGGGGGAAACCACGCTGGAAGGCCGGCCCGGAAGCACCGTGGCTGCTGTCGAGGAACTGGCAGCCTATCTCTCTGGCAAGGACCCGCTCCGAATCCAGCACCACTGGCAGCACATCTACCGTTCCGCGTTCTATCGGGGAGGCGCCGTCCTCATGACCGCCCTTTCGGGGATCGATCAGGCACTCTGGGACATCGCCGGTAAATACCATGGCGCGCCCGTGTACAGATTGCTTGGCGGACCGGTCCGGGACAGGATTCGGGTCTACGCACACTGGGGAATCGCAGGTCTTTCGGAAGAGGAGCAGGCCGAGTCAAGACGACGACTGGACAGCCTCCGGAAAACCGGAGGCTACAAGGCCTTCAAAACCGGGCCGGGAGGAAAGTGGCGGGGCCATGAACCCCCCGCCGTGATCGATGAATTCGTCCGCCGGGCCTACCTGATGCGTGAATGGGTCGGGCCCGACGTGGAGCTGTGTTTCGATTTCCATGGGAAGATGACGCCGGCGCTGGCGATTGAAATCTGCCATGAGCTCAAGGGGATGCGTCCGATGTTCGTGGAAGAACCCGTCCCGCAGGAGAACGTGGACGCCCTGAAGCGCGTCTCCGACCGGGTCCCCTTTCCCGTCGCCACCGGTGAGCGGCTGCTCAGCCGATGGGAATTCCGCAGGATCTTCGAGAATCAGGCCGCAGCCTACATCCAGCCGGACGTTTCGCACGCCGGAGGCATTTCCGAAACCCTCAGGATTGCGAACATGGCCGAAGTCTACTATATGCACATCATGCCCCATTGCGCCATCGGGCCCGTCGCCTTCACGTCGTGCCTGCATGTCGACGCCGTTGCGCCCAACTTTCTGATCCAGGAGCAGGTCGACGCGTGCCTTGGAGAAGGACTGCTGCGGAACCCCTGGAGGGTGAAAGACGGACACATTCTGCTCCCCTCCGAACCCGGACTCGGCATTGAACTCGATGAACGCGAAGTCCGGAAAGAGCGCAGGTACACCGAGGAACTCGGCGGCGAGTATACCTTCGAATCCGACGGAAGCGTTGCAGACTGGTAACTGTTCCAGTTATCGCCAGTGTCGCTGAATCGGTACCGGCACAATCGTCGTCTCCCAGTAGTCCGCGGGCAGGTCCTGCCACGCCGCGACGGTCAGGGCGTCGCTGTCCCATACCACCTCACCCCTACGCAGCGTCAGTTTGCACGCCAGGCGTTCGCTCCCGTCCAGCCGTCCCCATCCGCAGTCGCGGAAGGAAAATGCTCCCCTCTGGCGGGCGAGCACCGCGACGTCCGCCTCCTCCCCAACCCCGAGCGTGCCCAGGTCCGGTCTGCGAATTGCCTGCGCCGGCGCCACCGTCGATCGGTAGATCACCTCCCGCAAAGGCATTCCCATCAGAAGACACTTGGACATCGTGTCGGTCATGCTGACCACGGACCCGCGGATGTTTCCGGTATGCAGGTCGGTACTGATCGAGTCCGGTGGAAACCCGTTCGCGATGGCGCGCACGCCGTTGCGGTACCAGAAGCTGGCCGCGCCGTGGCCGAGATCGAACCAGACACCTCGTTCTCTGGCCTCGAACATGTAGTCCTCCACCTTGCCGTGCGCGTCGACGACGGGAAACTGCCGGGCGAAAACGTGCGTGTGGATGTCGGCCGGGCGCAGTTTGCGGAGAATCAGTTCCTGGTAGGACCGCTGTGGCGGGCGGGGCCAGAAGTCGACCATCACCGGCATCCCGCACAGGTCTCCGGCATCCACCGCTCCGTCCACAGAGGCCCAGGGAGGATGGTCGGCGTCGAACGGACCTCGCGGCCAGTAGTGTGCGGTCTTGATGCCAACGACCACGTCCCTGTGGTCCAACGCGGCTGATGCCGCGCCGGGTGCGTCGAACGTGCGGATATCCTGCTCCGAACTCCCCATTCCCGGCGCCGAGATGTTCACGAACGCCAGTATCCGGCAGATCCTCTTCTCCATTACGGTCTGTCTGAAGTGCGAGATTTCGTCACATCCCGCCGTGCCGGTATCCACGCAGGTCGTCACGCCGTCGCTCAGAAAATGCGCGTCCGCGTTCAGGCTGGCGGTGAATTTTCCGGACCCCGGGTCCAGCCGGGTGTCGTAAGCATGGACATGAATGTCCACCAGCCCCGGCGTGACAAGCAGGCCCGATACGTCGATGACGCGCGCCGCCTGCCGGTCCGTACCCGCGGAGACTTCGGCGATTCTCCCGTCTCGAATGCCCACGTCGCGAATACCTTCAACGTCGTTCGCGGGATCGATGACGTACCCGCCCTTCAGCAGCAAGTCCAACCGGACATCCTCCGGAACTCTTTCCATTGTTACGTACTCCCTCTCTTCGGGTGAAATTACGACGGCTGCGAGCGCGGCGGCCGATGGCATTCCGGCGGCCGGTTTTCGCGCGCGTCACGTTATGCCGAGGGATTCGGGCGCCGCACATTCGAATCATGAGGTTTCCGGCTTTGGCCGGATGCGCGCGTGAATTCCTCCAGCTTTAACCCGGCGACTAGAATTTTGAAATTGGTACGCCATATGTTATATTGTAGCCGCAATTGTCAGCAATCGTCCACACTTTTCGTACGGTCCGGCCGGCGCGCGGAAGGAAGAGGTTCAAACCGGATCGTTGAACGGGTGAAACCTTGAGACGGAAGAATCACGGGCTGAACAGATTTCAGAAGCGGGCATTCAGGATCGGAGAGGCGCGCTTCAGCGGCGAGAACATCGGGAAGCTCATCAAACTCTCCCGCAGCCGCGACCCGGGAGACAGGGAAACCGCCGCCAGATTCCTCTGCCCCTGCCATATCAGACGGCGCCGGGAGGACGTGTGGCAGGCGCTCTACCGTATGCTTGAAGACCCCGATCGGGGCGTGCGCAAAGCCGCGTGGCACACCCTGGAAGACGGCGGACGACCGGACGATCCGGCACTTGGCGCCATATTCGAACGCGCGGCGGAGAAGGAGCCCGACAAGGGGATCCGGCGGCAGGCCGCCGCATATCTGAAAGCCCGCGGGTGGCCTGCGGAACCTGCACGCAGGGCAGATACGCAGACCGACCGGCGCAAACGCGGCAAATGCGACTTTTGCGGCTCAACGGACGGTTTCGTCAGGACCGACTTCGAGATCGAGATTCCGGACGGCGGCCAGATGCGGTTCGGTCTCGTCTGCGAGTGCTGCGCCAGTTGAGTCCAGCGTGTAAACAGGAGGAAACATGCAGATCATCGTCCGGAACGAAGACGAACTGAAGCATCGCTGGAACGGTCTTCAGAATTTCCTGATCGACCCTGAGTTCTTCCGCTTTGACATGGAGTTTCCACCCGCCGACGAAATCGTGGACATCCTTCGAAAGGACGGTCAGGCGCGAATCAACATTCCCGGCGACATCTCGGAAGATGAGAAAAAAGCGAGGGCTGAGGAATTCAGAACGCTACCGATCGCGGACGTCATCGACCGCCCCTTCTCACTTGCCCACTTTCACCTGCAGAATTTCTACGGTGAGGGTCAGTTCCTGCGGGATTTCCAGAACCGGATCATGATTCCCTGGCGCACCTTTCTGGCGTCGAGCGGATTTACCTGGCAACGCTGTTATCCCATCATTTTTATTTCCGGAAGAAACTGCAGTTCGTCATACCACATGGATACCTCGCACGTCGTGGCGTGGCAGGTCTGGGGTGTAAAATACTTCAATGCGTTCAAGGATCCTTACAAATACGCACCCCTCAACGACGCCGTCAACAACCGCGACGCGCTCAGGGGACCGAACGGACCTCCGGATCACGACCCCGAAGACATTCTTTCCTACAGGATGGAAAGAGGGGATTTGCTCTGGAATCAATTGCTCACGCCCCACTGGGTGCCTGCCGGCGACAGTGTCGCCGTGAGCGTCAACATCTCGCACGGCGGCATTTCCTACGGCGGGAGGTTCAGCCCCAACGAGACGGCCCTGAGAAAACGCTGGGAGAGCCATCCCAAAGAGGCCTGGCTTGTGGATGTCCGTTACTGACGGGCGACCGTCTTGAGGATCCTCTCCAGGCCTCGCGGCCTGCCTCAAGCCATCATTCGGCGATCTGCACGGTCGAGGTCACCTTTGCGTTGAGAAAAGCGAGGGGACGGTTGCGATCATGTTCGGTTATATCCTGAAATGCAAATGACACGCGAACAGAACGGCGGCCGGCCGGTTTCCCAATGGCGTCTGCGTCTCCGGAGTATCATGTTCGATTCGGAAACGCCCGCGGGGCGCCGTTTCGCACTCATTCTCATTTTCACCATCATTTTGAGTGTCCTGACCGTGATGCTGGACAGCGTCGACGCTGTCCGGAAGACCCACGGTGACCTTCTTTACGGCCTTGAGTGGCTCTTTACGCTCGTTTTCACGCTCGAGTACATTCTGCGGCTCGTGTGCGCGGGCCGCCGACTGCGATACGCGACGTCCTTCTTCGGCATTGTTGACCTTCTCGCTATCCTTCCCACCTATATCGATGTGCTCCTGCCCGGCAGTCATTACCTGGTTGTCATACGCGTCCTCCGCGTGCTCCGCGTTTTTCGAGTACTCAAACTGGTTCAATACCTGGCCGCGGCGCGGATGATGCTCCGGGCGATTCAGTCGAGTTACCGAAAGGTTGCGGTTTTTGTGCTTACGGTGATGACGGCGGTTGTGATCCTGGGCTCATTGATGTATGTGATTGAAACACCCGAAAACGGGTTTACGAGCATTCCCCGCAGCATCTACTGGGCCATCGTGACGATCACCACCGTCGGATACGGAGACATTTCTCCCAAGACCGCGCCCGGCCAGATGCTTGCGACCATCGTGATGCTGCTGGGTTTCAGCATCATCGCCGTGCCCACCGGCATCCTGTCGGCTGAAATCTCGCAGGCCATGAGAACCAGGGGCGGCGCCCGATCCTGTTCGTTATGCAACGCCGAGGCCCGTGATCCCGATGCGAAATATTGTCAATACTGCGGCACGGAGTTATAGGCCGCTGGTCGTGCTGCTTCCGGTGGCTCTGGCATTCATCTGGTTTCGGCCGGCGTCCGGGACTCCGGAACAGCGGGCCGCCGATCTCTGCGTCCGCGCCGAGACCGCATTGAAACACGGAGACGACGAACGAGCGATGGCGTCGTACCGGGAATCCATCGCCATTCACTCTCCCTCCGTACGCGCCCGGTTCGGACTTGCGGGTCTCTTGGCCGACCGGGGTCGGTTCGCCGAAGCGAAGGAGACCCTTCTTGCGATATCGCACTGTGTATCCAGCCCGCAGGAGTGGACAAGATACGCGCGCGCCCTTCGCATCGCACGGGCGGACCGGGAGGCCGAGGCCGCTTATCTGAGCGCCGTCGAGGGGATGCCGGACAACCCCGCACCCGCCCTGGAACTGGCGGAATTCTACCTCTCGGCGGGAAACCTGGACAGCGCGGAAACCCACTTCCGGCGCGCCGGGGCCCTCACCGGAGATCGCGGCCGGATTCTCGCCGGCATGGGGCGCGTTCACTTCAGCCGCGGCGAACTCGATTCCTCCGCGGCCTGCTTCCGGCGGGCCCTCGAGGACTCTCCCGGAGACGTCGAACTGCTCTGTGACGTCGCCAGTGCCGAACTCCGGGCGATGCGTCCGCGCACTGCACTGACCCATCTCCGGCGGGCGGTCGCTGCGGATCCTTACCACGCACGCGCGCGATATCTGACGGGTCAGACCCTGCTCGCCCTGGGGCGTGACGGAGAGGCCGGGGCCCAGCTGACTGTATTCGAACGCCAGAGCAGGCTCGCCGCGCGCATTCGCCATCTGGAACGCAACGCCGCGGAAAATCCAACGGCGGAACGCTTTCAGACTCTTTCGCACTACTACATGCTGTCGGGGAAGGACAGCCTTGCCGCGGCGTGTCTGCAAAGGGCGACCGCGCTGAATCCGCTCGTTACCGCGCCCGCCGAAGCCACCGGACCCGACCCCTACTGAGCGGTCCGAACGCGGGATAGCGGCAACCGGCGACCGGCGCCCTGTTCCGTGCGGGATGCCGGTCCCGCGCAACTTCGTTTCAGGAAAATGCAATCCATGTCAATGCCATCTGCGAAATCGATGAATTCCGATGCCGGCCGTGAAGCAGTGAAGAATCGCGGCGTGACCGTCAGGTCCATCGTCTATGGCCTGTTCCTCTCGGTGGCCATCGGCATCCTGGGCGACACGGTGCGCTATATCCTTCATGCATCGTTTATGGCGTACAGCCATATGCCCATGGGCAACCTGATCCTCACGCTGGTATCCATCATCTTCTGTTCGTTGCTGGCCTACCGGTTCGGCCGGCGGTTCCTGTTCTCCTCGTCGGAGTGGATCACGATTTTCTGTATGGGTTTCATCAGTTCCCTGGGGCCCACCTACGGGATCAGCGGCTACCTCGTGGGGATCATGGTCGCGCCGCACTATTTCGTTACCCAGGAGAACGAATGGGCACGGTACCTTCATCCGTATCTGCCGGGCTGGCTGATTCCGGAGAATGAAGGAAACGCGATGGCCTGGTTCTACGAAGGCCTTCCCCAGGGCGCGGCCATTCCCTGGGGTGTCTGGGCCGTGCCCCTGTTCTGGTGGTTCACCTTCCTCTGCGCTGTCGCGCTCGCCGCTGCCTGCCTCTCCATCATCTTTCGAAAGCAGTGGTCCGAATACGAGCGCCTCGTTTTTCCAGCGATGGAACCCATTATTGAGTTCACCACACAGGGCGGAACGGGAAAACGATGGTTTCCGGAATTCATGAAGGGCAAGGCGTTCTGGGCCGGGTTCATGCTCACCACGTTCGTTTTCGGCTGGAACATGATTGCCTGGTTCTATCCCCAGTTCCCCCGTTTCCCGACCGCATCGGCCCGATGGTTCTTCTTCTCGCGGGATTTTCCGCCGGGATTCTTCTTTCTGAGTACCGTTGTCATCTGTTTCTCGTACTTCGCCAGCCTCGAAATCCTCTTCAGCCTCTGGTTCTTCGATGTGCTTTTCATTCTCGAGGGCGGCATCCTCAGCGGGCTCGGCGTCTCGGCCATCTCTCCCTACTACGGCCGCGGCCGTTACATCTGGCAGACGGCCGGAGGGTTTACGGCCTTCGCCCTCTGGGGGATCTGGGTCGCAAGACACCATCTGCGCGACGTCATCAGGAAAGCCTTCAATCCGGAACGGCCGACTCCGGACGACAGCAACGAACTGCTCTCGTACAGGCACGCCGTAATCGGACTGATCGCAGGGTGTCTCTATATGGCGCTCTGGCTGGGATGGATCGGCATGCAGGTGAAGGTCATCGTCCTTCTCATCCTGTGCATGCTCGTCGTTTATACGACCGTATCCAAAATGCTCGCGGACTCCGGTATCGTCTACCTCAACCCGCCCACGTCGGCCTGGGGCCTCGTCAGCAGATTTCTGGGTGGTTCCCACACGTTTACCGCGCACACGAAAATGGCGCTGAGCATGTCCTCCCGTGCGGTAAACCACTACCGTGGTCTTACCATGGGTACGATGACCCACATCAACCGCCTGGCGGAGTTCCTTCCGGCGGGCAAACGCCGGCTTTTCGGGGCGGTCTGCGCGGCATTCGTGGTGGGGATGGTCACTTCCACAATCTACACCGTATGGCTCGGATACACGATCGGCGGATACAATATCCAACCCAACTGGCTGATCATTCACGCCGGTGTCCGGCAGATCCAGGGCATCGCCAACTCCATCAAGGCCGTGGACAGCCCCATCGAGACTGTCAACTACTGGTTCTTCTTTGCCGGGGCCGCCGCAATGGCCTTTCTGAACCTGATGCGGTACCGCTTCGTCTGGTGGCCGCTGCACCCGATCGGATTCGCGCTGTCCGGCACGGCGCTTTCGAGGCTTACCAGCGCGACCATATTCGTGGCATGGCTGGTCAAGCTGACCATGCTCAAGCTGGCCGGCGCCGCCTTTTACCGGAAATCCAGACCGTTCTTCATCGGTATGCTTGTTGGGTACATATTGTCCGTTGCCGCAGGCGTTGTCGTGGACGCCATCTGGTTCCAGCCGGACGGCCACGTGGTACATAAATGGTACTGACGAAACCAATTTCCGGACGCAACACGTGCCCGGCGGGAATGATCGGGACGTACCGTTAGAGAGAATCCAAATCCTGACTCAGGAACTTCCGTGAAAACAAAAAACATCACCATCGGCCTGGTCATGCTGATTGCCTTTCTCGCATTGACCCTGGTCTCCCCTCAGGCGCTGACAGACCGCCTGTTCGCATGGTTCGATATCCGCTATCCCGATCCGCCGCCTGAACGGACGGCAACCGACCAGCAGCAACTGGCCGACAGCATCCGGGGGCGGATCACGCCGGACGGAGTCGAATCGCGGCTGCTCCGGCTCAGCGGGTCGGGTTCGCGGGTGGTTGGCTATCCGGGCCACAGGGAGGCAGCTCTCTATATCCGGGAAGAGTTCGAACGTATCGGCCTGGAACAGGTTTCGGTGGAAACCTACGACGTCACGTCACCGGTCGACAAAGGCGGCGGCCTTCGCATTGTCGGTGAGCCCGGCGTCATCCCGATTCATGCGGTCTGGCCCAACCTGGTCCGCACGTCCACGCTGCCGGGCGCCGGGCTGCGAGCCCCGCTGATCGACGGCGGCGCCGGTGAATTCGCCGACTTCAACGGCAAAGAGCCCGGAGGCAGCGTCGTGCTGCTGGATTTCAACTCGTGGAACCGCTGGATGAACGCCTCCATGCTGGGCGCCAGGGCGATTGTCTTTGTCGCGCCGGACTCCACCACGACGGCCGAAGCAGAGCAGAAATTCTTCCAGGTTCCGCTCAATGCGCCCCGTTTCTGGATCGGCAAGTCCGAAGGGGAACGCCTCCGGCGCCGGCTTGCCGCCGGCGAGCGGATCGAAGTGGAACTGAAAGCCCGGATGGACTGGGAACGGCACCCCACGCAAAACATCATCGGCTGGATACCGGGCGCGGACCCTGAGCTGCGGGAACGCGTGGTCCTCATCGATGCCTATTACGATGCGATGTCCGTCGTGCCCGCGCTCGCCCCGGGCGCCGAACAGGCATCCGGAATCGCCGCCCTGCTGGAAATGGCCGCATACTTCAAGGCGCACCCCCCCGCCCACACCGTCCTCTTCCTGGCCACGTCGGCGCATCATCTCGGCTTTCGCGGCGTGTGCGACTTTCTGGGGAGGCATGCGCGGAAAGAGGAACACTTCGCCGCGCTGATGACGGATCCCATCGATATCCGGCTTTGGATCTCCCTGGATCTCACCTCACAGACCGACCAGATGGCCGTCTGGAACGGATCCACCGCGTTCTATTTCCAGCGGTTCTTCACGCCCCTGGGCAAACGTTTCAGCAGGCTTGGGGCGGACCTCGCGCCGGCATTCGGCATGGACGCAAAGCAGTCGCTGGTTGACGGCATCAACCCGCCTTCGGGCATGAGCTGGAGCATGTTCATTCCCGGCGGGAATCTGAAGACCGACTCGCAGGTCGTTCTGACCGCTGGAATGCCCACATTGGCGTTCGTGACCATCAACGACGCCCGTTTCAGGGTCGACACCCCCCACGACACCGTGGACAAGGTCAATCTGACCAATCTGACGAATCAGATCCGGCTGCTTACCGCTGCGCTCAGCAAGGCCTTGAACGATCCCGGCTTCCTGCCCGATTACCGCGTTGAGATGAAAGATCGCATGCGCGCGCTGAAGGGTCGCATCCTCACCTTTCCCCGGCGCAGCATTACGCCGGACCGGCCCCGAAAGGGCGCGGTGGCGGTTTTGCGCATGTCTTACGAGAAGTCCGTCAAGGGCGTCCGTGCGATTTTCTACGATCAGGCCGACGAAAACGGCGAGTTCTACGTTCCCGGTCTGGCGGTGCGCTGGGTGGGCCTCGATGCGTTCTATCTCGACCCGGAAAGCGGCGAAATCACCTATGCGTCGGATCGGGGGCAGGCCGCGCGGATCTACAAGCCTGAATTCGGCATGGACTGGTGGATCACGCGCGCCACGCGTATCCTGTTTCCGTGCGTCTCAACCGATTTCTACGAAACCGTGGACCCGCGATACCTCACCAAGCTCCCGAATCTTTCCCTGTACGGCGACGGGAACACCGCCCCCCGGGAATATGGCTATACCCTGGGATACGGGCCCAACGAGCCGGTGGGCGTCGTGTTCACCCCCCCCGGCACGAGACTCAAGCTCACCATGCATACGCGCGGGATCGGCATCCGCTACCTTCTGCTGAATGCGACCGATACGACCAGCGTGGAAGCGGCGCACAAGAGTGGATTTGTCGCCGCCACACACGGCGCGATCACGCATACGGCGTACCAGGCCGCCAAGGACATGTGGGTGCTGGACCACGCCAGGATGCGCGAACTCCACGCCTACGGAATCGAAAACGACCGCCTTTCCGACCTGCACACGCGGGCGAAGGAAAACCTGGACCAGGCGGACATAGCCCGGGACGAGCTGCGGTGGGACGATTTCATCAGGCATTCCCGGGCCGCGCTGGGACTCGAGTCGCGCGCGTATCCGGATGTCAAGGGGACGCAGAACGACGTGATCCGGGGCATCATCTTCTTCATGGCGCTGGTACTGCCCTGTGCCTTCTTCGGGGAGCGGCTGATTTTTACGGCGGTGGACATCAGGTGGCAGATTGCAGGATTTGCCGGCATTTTCATGGTGATCTGGATCTTCCTGTCGATCGTCCATCCCGCATTCGACCTTTCCAATCCGTTCGTCATTCTCCTGGCCTTTGTGCTCCTGGCGCTTGCCAGCTTTGTGATCAGTCTGGTATTTTCCCGCTTTAACAGCCAGATGCGCAACCTCCGCACCGAGGCCGCCGTTATCCATGACGTGGACGTGGGTCGGATATCGGCCTCTCTGGCTGCCTTTCAGCTGGGCATCGCCAATATGAAGCGGCGCAAACTCAGAACGCTGCTCACCTTTACCACGCTCGTCCTGCTCACCTTTACCGTCCTGTCCTTCTCTTCCATCAAGTCCCAGCTCAAATTTCACCAGATCGCGCGGGACAATCTGGGCCCGTATCCGGGGATGCTCATCCGCAGCAAGTACTGGGCGCCGCTGGAGGAATCGGTCCTCGACTACGTTCACGCCAACTTCGGAAAGGAAGCCGTTGTGGCGGCGCGCAGCTGGTACGCATCCAAGGAGAAAAAAGCCATCCAGGTCGTATCGGACAGCACGTCGGCCAATGCGCTTGGCATTTTGGGACTGACCGCGCAGGAGACCGATGTGATCGGCATCCAGGACTGCCTGTCCGCCGGCCGGTGGTTCCTTCCGGGGGAACGAAACGTCACCGTTCTCCCCCAGGCGATGGCGGACCTCCTGAAAATTGGCGAATCCGACGTCGGCAACGTGGAAGTACGTCTTTTCGGCGAGCGTTTCAAGGTTGTCGGACTGATCGACGCCGAACGAATGAAGGACCTGGAAGACCTGGATGGCGAGGCGCTGACGCCCGCGGATTTCGTGCTTACCGATGAGAACGTGTTCATGCAGATGGCACAGCAGGAGAAGCGGGAGAAAGCCGGACTGGAGGAGACCGATGTTGAAATCATGGAGTTCGAACACCTCGACCCGGCAAACGTCATGGTGGTCCCGTACCAGACCCTGAGGGAAGTCAACAGTCCGCTCCAGGCGATTGCGGTCCGGTTCAGAGACCCATCGGTGGTCAAGGCGCGCGTGGAGAGTTTCATCTCTCGGCTTTCCGTGGTCCTGTTTGCGGGGGTACCTGAGATTTCACCGGAGGGAAAGGTCGGGCGCATTGCCGTTTCCGTCTATTCCTCGTACGGGCAGGCGTCGCCTCAGGGGCTCGCCAACCTCTTCATTCCCATTGCAATTGCCGCGCTGATCGTGTTGAACACAATGATGGGATCGGTGTACGAACGATTCCGGGAAATCGGCATCTATTCCTCGGTTGGTCTGGCGCCGGTTCACATCGCCTTCCTGTTCCTGGCCGAGTCCTGCGTGTACGCCGTGCTTGGCGCGGTCTCAGGCTATCTGCTCGCGCAGGGCGTGTCAAAGCTCCTCTTCTGGCACGGGCTCCTCGAGGGTCTTACGTTGAACTATTCCTCCGTGTCGGCTATGGCCTCGTCCACCCTTGTCATGCTCGTTGTCATCCTGTCCACCGTTTACCCCGCTCGCCGGGCTTCACAGATGGCGGTTCCCGACATTACCCGGCGCTGGAAACTCCCCGAGCCGGATGCGGACCGCTGGCATTTCGAGTTTCCGTTCACCATCTCCGGCGGCGAGGTCCTGGGGCTGTTTACGTTTCTCACCCGGTACTTCGACTTTCATACGGAAAGCTCGATGGGAACCTTCTTTACCCACGGCGCCAACCTGTCCACGTATGACACCGACCGGGGACGCGGGTACCGGATCGATACGACCATCTGGCTGGCGCCGTTCGATCTCGGGGTCAGCCAGAACATCAGCCTGACGTCCACGCCCACGGGCACTTTCGGCATCCATGCGCTGGAAATCACAATCGACAGGCTTTCGGGCGACCTCGCCTCGTGGAAACGATGCAATCAGCGCTTTATGAACCAGATCCGGAAACAGTTCCTCATCTGGCGTACCATTCCCGAAGAAAGCCAGCGTCAATACGCGAACGAGGGCGATGAACTGATCGACAAGGGAACGGGGGCCAGCGTGGCGTCCGCCCGGGAGAACGTCTGATGTCGATTCGGCCCTTCCTTCCGCGCCCATCGGCAGCCCCGCCATCTGGCCCGGCCTGTCAATGCCCGCACCTGCCGTGGACACCGTAAGCTGTGCCGCTCGGCAGACACATTCTGGTGGAGCTTTACGGGTCTCCCGCATCCGTACTGGACGACGTCATCCGTATTGAAGCGTGTATGGTTCACGCGGCTCGAGCGGCGAACGCGACGGTAATCAATACCTCCTTCCATCGTTTCTCGCCATACGGCGTCTCCGGCGTCGTCGTTATCCACGAGAGCCACCTCTCCATCCACACCTGGCCCGAGTACGGTTTCGCCGCTGTCGATCTGTTTACCTGTGGAGACGCGATCGACCCGTGGCCTGCGTACGAAGTCCTGAAGTCAGAACTGAAAGCCGCTCGCGGCGCCACCCGGGAGATCGACCGCGGTCAGTTCGATGGTCCCGTTCAGGCCGATGCCGCACCGGCGAAGGCGACCGAGGAAGCGACTCCGGCACACATCCGCAATCTCTGGTTTACGACACGGGAGGAAGGGATCGCCCTCTCGCTCAGGCACGCCGGCGCACTCTTCCGTCACAAGTCCCCGCACCAGAAGATCGAAGTCCTGGACAGCTACGGGTACGGCCGGACGCTGGTGATCGACGGCGCAATTGTGTGCACGGAACGCGACGAACACATCTACCACGAGATGATCGTCCACGTGCCCATGCAGACCCGCCCCGAAGCCAGGCGAGCCCTGGTTGTCGGCGGCGGCGACGGAGGAGCCCTGCGCGAGTTGCTGCGCTATGAGCGGATCGAGGAGGTCGTCGTCGTTGAACTCGACGCTATGGTTGTCAGCGCATGCAGGCAACACTTCCCTGCCCTTGCTCCTGCGTTCGAAGACCCCAGACTCTCGCTTCACATTGCCGACGGGTTCGAATTTCTGAAAACCTGTCCTGCAGAATCCTTCGATCTTGCGATCGTCGACATTGCAAATCCTACCGGCGGACCCCGGCATCTGTTCTCGGAATCCTTCTACGGGCGGGTTCGCGGATGCCTCCGGCCGGGAGGCGTTATGGCAGCGCAGACCGAACCGCCCGCGCTCCACAGCCGGACCTTTTCTGAAATTTACGGCCGCCAGGAGACGGTCTTCGGACCGGGAAACGTACACTGCTACCTGGCCTGCATACCCACGTATACGACGGGGCTGCTCAGCTTTTCATATGCCGCAACGGAGCGCGCGGACCCTCTGGACACTCTGGATCCGTCGATGGCTCGCCGCTTCGCGGACGCCCACGGCCTGCAATACTACAACGACGAAATCCACAAAGCCGCCTTTGTCCTCCCCCCCTTCGTCAAACGTCTTCTGCGACGTGAATCCCCGGAGCCGGCAGGGTCCTGACACCGTTATATCGTGGATGGCTACAGCAATACCCCGGCAAAGACGCGTCGGACCGCCCAAAGGAGGTTCGTCTACACTGATTTCCGGTTGACAATGCGCATAACTGAACGTAGCTTCAGCATCGACCGCGAGTTGATGCCGGCAAACAGCAGACGAGGAAACAACCATGGCCAACGACCCGCCCGTGGAGAAGACTCCGGTTGACGCCGCCGGCAGAATCGGATTCAACAGGAGATTCGGCGCGTTTGCAATCGACGTCATCGCCATCGGGATCCTGGCATTCATCACGAACCTTTTGACCGGCGAAAACGCCGCCGAGGATCCGGCGAGTCTGCACCACCTCTCCGATCTGACGCGGCAGATGGCGTCCGTCGGCGTCGCGGTATCCGTTGTTCAATTCCTTTACTGCCTGATCGAGGGTCTCACCGGCGCATCGCCCGGCAAGATGATTCTCAGGATTCAGATCCGCGATGCAGGCGGCGCACCGGCGGCCGCCGGTACGCTGATCCTCCGCATGATCGCAAAGCATGTCAAGGTCATTGCAACGCTGCTCGTCTCGCTCACCGGCAGCCAGTTGCTGACGATCGCTGGATTGGGCGGGGGCGTGATCTTCTTCTTCGGGTGCTTTCTCGCACTTGGCGCCGCCAGACAGGCGCTGCACGACCGGATTTTCCAGACCGCCGTGTTCCCTGCCGGAAGCCGTGTCTGAACCCCGTTCCAAACCGCAACGTTCTCTCTGGGCGCCGCATCCCGGGATAATATCTTGCAGCGTATGGGAACAGCAATCGAACCGACGCCGGCAGGGGAAGGCACCCTTCCCCGGACACACACGCTGAATACCCTCTTACGGGACCTGCGAGCGCTTGGCGTGGAACAGGGCGATACCCTCTTTGTTCACTCGTCGTTCAGGAGCCTCGGACCGGTACAGGACGGCGCGCATGCGGTCGTAGGAGCCCTGGAGAAAGCGGCGGATCCCGGTGGCCTCATCCTGATGCCGTCATTCAATCTCCTGGAGAACAACCGGTTGCGCGCCGAGACGTGGGACCCGGATACGACGCCATCCACCGTGGGTTGGCTCACCGAGTTCTTTCGCACGCTGCCCGGAACGTACCGCTCCGACCACTATTCCCATTCCGTCGCCGCCCGCGGCAGAAATGCCAGGGCATTCGTTGCCGGCCACCGCGACAGAACAGGGCGATCTTCTCCATGGGACCGCGACCCGTGGGGCAGGACCTATGGCGAGAATTCACCGATGGCCCGCGCGTACGCGGCAGGCGGCAAAGTGCTCATGCTGGGGGTGACGTACGAAACCTCAACCTATATTCACCTCGTTGAAGTCATCTGCTGGCACCGGCGCCTCGAAGACGAGCCGAATGCGGAATATATGTGGATCGACCGGCCGGAGCTTGGGGCATTCTGGGAACAGAACGGCGAGCTGAACCGGGGTCGGGTTGGCAATGCCGACGCCCGGCTGTTTCCGATCCGGACCTACGTGGACAGGCTTGTCGAGGAGGTTGAAGCAAGGCCCGGTGCCTATTTCAAACATGCTGTTTTCCGCCGGGCCAATCACCGGCCGAAACCGGACAGTCCGTTACCCGGGTGAACACCACAACGGAACGACCGCTGCCAGGAACCTGAAGGAGGTTGACGTGACGTCGGCACAAGCGGCATCGCTGAGGGACGCATTGCAAGCGCTGATGGACGCCATTGCAAATAGGGAACCGATCGCGGACCACCTGCATCATCTGGCCACACTCCACCGGCAACTTGCCCCCTTCACGTCCCGGCAACTGGACCATTTTCTGCAGAACAGAAGTTATACCAAGGCGCTGGAATACCTCCGCCATGGTGTCGTCATCGAGGATCCGGAACGTCCCGACTGCGACGACACTTGAATCCGCCCGTTCGCCACGGCTGTTCCACCCATCCGGGATCGGACACCCAAGACGTACCGTGACGGCCGACGAGAATCCGCCGCGCCCTCACGTTCCACAGCACCGGGCAGAAAGGCTTCGCCATGATAAAGAGCATCCGCCGGCGCGCGCTTGAACGCAAGGTCGTGGCGGGTACGTTCTTGAACCTGGGGTCCGCCGTTACGGCCGAAATCGCCGGGAAAAGCGGTCTCGACTGGGTCCTGATCGATATCGAACACGGCGCATCGGACCTGGAGACGCTTCGGGTCCAGCTTCAGGTCGTCTCCGGAACGCCCGCCGTACCCATTGTTCGCATCGCGGCAAACGAACCCCCGCGGTTCAAACGCGTCCTGGACATGGGCGCTTCGGGCGTGATGGTACCCTACGTGAGTACGGTGGCCGAGGCCGAGCAGGCGGTGGCTTCGAGCCGTTATCCGCCGAGGGGGATACGGGGTGTTGCCAAGTTGAACCGGGGCAGCGAGTTCGGTCGGGATTTCGATGTATATTTCGAACGGTCCCACGAGCTTCTGACGACCGTCGTGCAGATTGAAACCCCGGAAGCCGTGAACGCCATTGACGAAATCGCAGCGGTGGACGGCGTGGACGTCCTGTTCATCGGCCCCCTCGACCTCAGCGTCAACCTGGGGATTCCGCAGCAGTTCGACCATCCCCGGTTTCTGGATGCCAGGGCGAGGGTTTCCGAAGCCGCAAGGCGCGCAGGCAAGGCCGCCGGAATCCTTCTGCTGGACCCCGGCCACCTCGACGCCGCGGTGCGGGACGGTTTCACCTTTATTGCGCTCGGATCGGACGGCGGCCTGGTCGCGGCGGGCATGCAGAACATCGCGGCCGCGTTCGATCCGCATACGGCATAGCCGGCGCACAAGTGTGCGTCGGTCCGGTCCTCGCGCGGAGAACGTCAATCATGGGCCATAGCGAAACATTGCGGAGGTCGGCGGACGCGCAAGGGGTCTACGTCTTTGTGATGACGCCGATGAAGACCTCCCTGAACCGGAAGGGCGCGTACCGGATCGATGCAGCGGGCCTCGAGAAAAACGCCCGTTATTTCGCGGCAATCAAGGGACGGAAGACCCTGGTGATCTGCGGCGGATCGGGGGAATTCTACGATCTGTCGCCATCCGAAGTCAAAGAGCTGGCTGCCGCGGCGGTTGCGGGAGTCCGGGGGTCGTGCCGGATCGTTTGCGGAATTGGATGGAGTACGGGAATTGCCGTAAAGATGGCGCAAAACGCTCAGGACGCCGGCTGCGACGCCCTGCTTGTGATGCCTCACGACCCTGTCGTCGCCCGCGGCGAAGGGGCCATCTGGAGGCACCACCAGGCAATCGCGAAGGGCGTGGATATCGGCGTCATCCCGTTCCGGGCGCCGCGGCAACTCCTCTCGATCGACCTGGTAAAGCGCTTTTCAGAGCTCGAGAAGGTCGTCGCCATCAAGGAGGAGAGCAATGCGGTCGACTGGGTGCGCACCGGCTGCAGGGCCGTGGGCCACCGCGTTCCCATGATCACCGGGGGCGGAGAGAACATGGCGCCCTACTACTATCTCGCGGGCGCCAGCGGATTCACGACGGGAATGGCCAACCTTACCCTGCCGAAGTCCATCGAGATGCACAATGCCGGAATGCGGAGACGCTGGAAGACGGCGATGGACCTCCGGGACTGGTTCGAGCCCCTGACGTCCCTCAGGGGCGAACTCGGCACGCCCATGCTCAAGGCCGGCCTGGAAATGATGGGCCTGGCGGGCGGCCCGATGCGGGGCGAGGCACACCCCCAACCGGCCGCGACCCCGTCCCGCCGCATCCTCTCGGCGAAAGACCGCGCCAGGGTCCGAAGGCTGCTCAAGAAAAAGGGGGTGCTCTAGCGCCCCCTGTCTCACTCCCTCACCGCGGTAAGGGTTGAACGATCCGCACGATCGCGTCCGTCCTCGGCCGGTCCTCAGCCGGATCGAGGTCCGGGCGTCGTCAGATTGCCCTCGCCGTCGAACTTCATCTCTGCCGGTTCGTCCGATACGCCCACCTCCGGCATCCCGGAGAGTTCCGGGAGCAGCGACTCAGACGCCTGGAGGTGTTCCAGCTCCAGCGTCGACCGTATCCGCATCACTCTCGCATCCGGGTTCCCGCCGTTACCGGACGCGCCAAGCGCGATCTCAATCGCCTCCCTGTCGTTTTCGCCCACGATGGGTATGTATGCCCGATTCAGGAACGTGCTGGTCATCGCGTTGGCATAGGTCGCCTTGAAGTCGATATTGTCCACGAGGCGGCGGGTGGTCACGTCGGCCAGACCGATCCCGTTGGCGTTGCCGTGGGTCTCGGGCGTCAGATCCAGCACGACGATGCGTTCGACTCGCGGCGACTCCGGCTCCTCGATACCCTCCAGCCATATCCGTCCGATGATGTTGGGGTCCATTCCCGTACCGCTGATATTCTTGCCGATCCGGTCCACGATCAGGACGTCGATCCGATTGACGGGAATCCTGGGCATCAGTTCGCGGGCCTCATCCAGCAGTACCGGCTCTACCGCCGCCAGCTCGTCCGGCTCCACGGCAACCACTTTTGCCGTCTGCTCGTATGCGTTTTCCAGTATCGCCACGCCAAGCGCGATGGGGGCCTCCTTTAGGATAATCCGGCCCCATGCCGGTATCATCCGCGGCAATCCTGCGGCGCCCATCGAATGCGCCAGAGCGGCCCCCCGGTGCGACCCCAGCCCGATCGTCATCATCTTCATCAGCCCGCTCTCGAACGGCCCGCGGAACGACGTGTGGGGCTTGACCCGGCTCACCAGCACCACCGCGTCCGCCTCTTTTGCCAAACGGTTCAGCACAACCGGAACGCCATCATCCGTTTCCGCGACCTGTACCACGTCCATCGTGGCATCCACCGGCGCACTCATCGTGGATTCATCAATGCCGTACGAGGCCAGAATCGCTTTCTGTCCGCCGGCCGTGGCCCCGCCGTGGCTCCCCATCGACGCCAGAACGAAAGGAACGCCGCCAAGCTCACGGACACAGTCCACGACCGCCCGCGTCATCTGCGCGATCCCGTGAATGCCCCTGCTGCCGGCAGTAACTGCAACACGGGCGCCGCCTGAAACGCGCGCTCCGAGTGATGAGTTCAGGACACACCGCCGCGTCTGTTCGACGGGGTCGTCCAGACTCTCCGCGTCAAAGGTCTGGCGCAGCGGGACCATCCGGGGAAGATCCATCTCCATCCTCGTGCATCAGGGTGCCCTACGAAATCCGGAAAACCCCTTCCGCGTTCCTGGCCGTGATGCGTTCAAAGGCATCCTTTGAAAGATCGGCTTTACGGATGTAATCCAGCATCGGCGGGATGCCTGCGATGGAACACGCCGGCGACGGCCGGGTGTGGATGGTGTCCGTGGCGAACATCAACCGATGCTTCCATCGCTTCACGAAGTTCAGCCCGAATGCCGGGTCCCGTGTGACGGCGTTGTAACCCGATTGCGCGGAGAGGTCGGCATACAGGTTCGGGTATTTCCGGAACAACGTATCCAGACGTCCGCCGGGCGCCACGGGTCCCTCGGGATAGCGCTCGCCCTGTCCGACCTCGCCCGAGATTTCCCGCCAGAAATATTGCGCGTGGCCCACCCACTTTACGTTCCGGTAGGTCTTCACCATCCGCTCGAAACCCGGCAATCCGGTATCGTCCCGGTTGATCCAGTGGTCGATATGCATGACGATGGCCAGTCCAAGCCGGTCGCACGCCTCGTAAACTCGCTGCTGCATCGGATCGTCAACCGGCAGACCGCAAAGGTTCTCGCCGTATCCCACGCATCCCTGGTCCATGTAGTGCTCGAGGATCGGATACGGCTGAAACTTCCCGGGGTAACGATGGCGTGGATCCACGGCGCAAAGCGGCAGCAACCGGTCCCGGTGAGGCCGGGTGAGCCTCAACAGTTCTTTCGTCGTCATGTAGAAGTCGAGTTCCTCGGGCACCTCCACCGCCATGACAATGCCCTTTTCAATCCCATGACGGTCCATCCAGCGCAACAGCCTGGCGGGGGTGAGGCCCGGGTCTTCCAGCACGAGCTGTCCCAGATGCAGGTGTGTGTCTATCATATTCTGATCCCTCGCAAACTCCGGCAAGTTTCCTTTGGTGCAATCTTGATCATCCCGGCGGCCCGTCAGATCCGGAAGACCTTCTCTGCATTCTTCCGCGTGATGCGATCGAACGCGTCTTTCGACAGCGGCGCATCCTTTATGTAATCGACAATCGGCGTCTCCTGCCCCACCCGCAGGTAATCGGTGGCGAACATCAGCCGGTGTTTCCAATGTTTCAGGAACTTCAGACCGAACTCCGGGTCCCGTGTGATGGCCCCGTACCCGGAGCCCGCCGAAAGGTCCGCGTAGAGATTGGGGTACTTCCGAAACAGCGCTTCCACCCTTCCTCCAGGCGCCACCCTTCCCTTGGGATATCCCGCCGAGGCGTCCACGTCTCCGGAAATCTCACGCCAGAAGTGTGGAGAATGTCCGATGAATTTCACGTTCCGGTAGGTTTTCAGCATGCGTTCAAACCCGGTGAGCCCCGGCTTGTCACGGTTGATCCATGAGTCGAAGTGCATCACGATGGCGATATTCAACCGGTCGCACGCTTCGTACACGCGTTCCTGCATCGGATCGTCCACCGGCAGACCGCACAGGTTCTCCCCGTATCCCACACAACCCTGATCCATGTAACTCGCGATGATCGGGTACGGCTGGAACCGGCCGGGATACCGGTGACGGGGGTCCACGGCGCAGAGGGGCTTCAACCGGTCGCGATGAGGGCGCGTCATTCTCAGCAGTTCCTTCGTCGTTACGAAGAAGTCCAGCTCCTCGGGCACTTCCACCGCCATCACCACCGCCTTTTCGATTTCCTGCCGGTCCATCCACCGAAGGAGTTTGGACGGTGTCAATCCCGGATTGTCGAACAGGAGCTGTCCCAGATGAACGTGTGTGTCGATCATTGCTGTTTTCTCCACTGGATGGCCTGCTACCCGATCTCCGGCCCGGGACACGATTCCCGGGCTACCCGCGTTTCGAGCCCTTCCTGAGCGTATCCATGATCAATAGCGAAATCGACTGCACGGTCTCGTCCAGATCCGCATTCTCGAATGACGGCACGCCGGCAATGTCGCCAACATCCAGAATATGTTGCTGGATTTTCATGATCTGTTCCAGGGATTTTACGTACCGGTGCCGCGTACGGCCGGCGGCGTTCTTCCCCCGGCTTTCAAACCGATCCGTAAATTGCTGTAGATCAGTAAGGTACAGATTCAAATGGATAAATAGCGCCTTTTCGGAAAACGCATCCAGTTCGAGGAGATCGGGCATCAGATGAACGCCGTCCACGATCAGGCTCACGTTTTCGTCGATCGCCCGTGCTATGGTCGCCCGCACGCCGACGGACACGCGGGCTGCCTGTTCGCGAAACCCGTAGATTACGGGATCGGGCGCCTCGTCGGCGGGCACGGGGATCGCCTCCCACGCAGCGTATGACGAGACCTGCAATTCGGGCATGAGATCGGACGAAATCATCAGCCGCATCACCTGCCGAATATCGTCGGTGGACGCAACCCGCGACACCCGCAGCAGATTGGCGAGCGCAACGCCGACAGTGGTTTTGCCGACGCCCGTGCCCCCGCCGATCAGGACGATCAGCGGCGTTGCCTGCCCGCCCTTTCGAAACCGGTTCCAGATGCCGTACCGTTCCGCGAACGCGTCGCCCGAATCGTTGCGGAGCATGTTCAGCGTGGCTTTCAGGATGTCGTCGCGGTTTACCACCGTCCTGTCGTTCTGGATGAAATCGCCCTCGATCCGTTCGGCGATCCGGTAGGCCTGGCTTTCGTCAACGCCGGTAATGGCCAGCGAGTCGGAGAGGTGGTCTTTCGAAAAAGGCCGGGTGCCAAGGTCGTCTTCGACCAGGATCTGCCTGGACCTCGGCGCCCAGAAAACACCGTCTCCCACCGGACGGTCGGCGAAGAGTTCGCGCGCATGGGTATGTACCAGGTCGATCATCCTCCCCGCGGGCACCTTCTTCTGTTTCTGAATGGAACTTCTAACCCGGTCCGCGACCTGGTACGCTTCCCGGAAGGAGAATCCCTGTTCCAGCAGGTAGTGGGTCAGCATTCCTCGAAGGAACGGAATGCGCCTCCCGCTATCCACGATGATGGCCACCTCAGCCTCCTGAGACGCCGCAGCAAGTCATGATGAAAGGCGGTTACAGAGCGATCGGCGCCCGCTAAGAATTAGGCCGGTCGGCAAAGGGAAGTCAACCGAAATTGCACGCGACCGCCATTGAGACGCCTCTGTGCCGAGCTGTCGTCGTACCGAACCGTTCACCCGCAATTTCACCCCTTGAAAGGCATGATATCCAGAGGATAATCGGAAAGGGTTTCCACGCCGGCGGGCGTAATCACGAAGGTATTCTCCAGACGGATTCCCGCGCGCAGGGCGTCGCTGTATGCTCCCGGCTCACAGGAGAACACGTCGCCAACTTCAAATACCGCGTCACGGTCGCGGTTGATGTCCGGCGCCTCGTGCGCGCGCAGCCCCACCCCGTGGCCACCGTGGTGGATCAGACCGGAGTCTGCCAGGTGCGGGTGTTCGCGAATGCGCGCGTCGATCGTCTTCCATAGCCAGGTTGCGCTTCCGCCCGGCCGCACCAGGTCCGGAACGTCGCGCAGAATGGCTGCAAGGTGCTCGTAGACGGACGTCTGCAGATCCGTGGGCTGCCCCCCGACCGCGAACGTACGCGCCAGATCCGACCAGTATCCGTGATAGGTGGACTGGGCGTCTATGATGTAGAGTTCCCCAGCTTCGATCTTTCGATCCCTTGCGGTCCCGCCAATAACACCGGCGCGATAATCCCCACCGTGATAGACCACCTCCCCCGCCGCCTTCATGGCCGCCTGCTGCGCCTCCGCCAGCACATCGAGCTCGTTCACCCCCGGTTCGATGACTTCCTGGGCGCGCGTATATGCCGCCAGGTCAACCTCGACGCTTTTTCGCAGCAGCGCCAGTTCGTCCGCGTCCTTCCTCTTGTGGAGGCGCGCCAGCAGGTCATCGACCGGCGCCCACGTATCAGGCGACAGCCTGGCATCCACCGTCTCCGCCAGCAAACGGTCGAGCCCCTCCTGCTGCCATCCGATGCGGGCGACCGGCTTCCCGCGGCTCAGTCTTGACGACACAGCGATGTCGAGCTGGCGGACGGGATCGGGATTCATCGTACTCATTTTGTGCCATTCGTAGGTAATCCGGTCTTCCACCAGCGCCTCGCCATCCCCGGTATGGGCCGCCAGCCAGGAACCGCCGTCCGTCTCGAAATACAGGAATGCCGGGAAGTGGAACGCCGGAAATCCGCACAACTGCAGGCCAGTCAGATAGTATATCTCGAGATGGTCCGTCAAAACGGCCGCGTCGATGCCTTCCGCACTCAGTTCGGCGCGCAGCCTGTTCTGCCGGTCCCTGCAGCCCTCCAGTGTCAACATGAACGGGACTCCTTTCCCAGTCAGCCGTGTTTTGCTGTTCAGACTTCGGTTTCTTTCGTATGATAACAGGGCCGGAGGCGGCCAGTCAAGCGAATTGGCGGCCAGAAATCCAAACCAGGTAACAATAATAGCTGAAAGGAACGCTATGGCATCTTTTCGTGCCGGCGTGGTCGGCGCAGGCGGCATCTCACGCAGACATATCAGCGCATGGCAGGTCCATCCGGACGTGGAACTGACCTGCATCGCTGACATCAGCGAGCAGGCCGTGAACAGCCGCGCGGATGAATTCGGCATCGGGGACCGTTATACCAGCTATATGGAGATGTTCGACGGGGAGAATATCGACATCCTCAGCATTTGCACGTGGATGAATACGCACGCGGAGATCGCAGTTGCCGCCGCGGAGGCCGGCATCGGCGGGATCCTGTGTGAAAAGCCGCTGGCAGGCAGCCTTGAGGAAGTGGACGCCATTCTCGACGCCGCCGACAGAAACGGAACACGCATCGCCGTGGGTCACCATCACCGGTTCCGGGGCGCGTGTGAGAGAGGCCGGGAACTGGTTTTGGAGGGCGCGATCGGGCAGCCGGCGCTCTTTCACGGCAACACGTCCGGCGGCCTGCTCAACAACGGCACTCACTTTGTGGATATCGCGCGTTACCTGATGGACGATTCGGATCCCGTATGGGCGATCGGCCAGGTGGTGCGACACACCGACCGGCACGAACGGCACGACCCCATCGAAGATCTCTGCACCGGAGTCGTCGCGCTGAAGAACTGCGCGCGCATCCTGATCGAAAGCGATATGCCCGAACCGGCGCCGCCGGACAACGCGATGACGCTGCATGGAACCGGGGGCACCCTGGTCGTCACGTCCAGAGGCGCGCGATTGCTCAATAGCGGCGGATGGCAGGACGTGGACGCCGCGCAGGAGACGGACGTGGGTGTCGCGCAAGCCGCGGAACTCGTGGACTGGATGGAAGGCCGCGTGGACGAGCACCGAAACGCCATCCGGAAGAACCGCGGCGTCATCGAAATCCTCATGGGCATCTACGAATCCGCCCGGATCCGCGACACGGTCACGTTTCCGCTCAATTCCGGACCCTCGCCTCTGCACCGGATGATCGACAGCGCAGACCTGCCCGTAACCGTGCCCGGGAAATATGATATACGGATAAGGTCACAACCGGACCAAGATTGAGCAGGATTAGAAACGGAATAAACAGGATTAAAACCAGGATCAAAACCGATCTATGATTGAAAGCCGATCAAATGCGATGAAGGCCTGGACTGTGATAAACTGTGCCCGAAACCCACGTAGATAACTTGATCGATGTGGTATCGGGAATGACCTGAATCGAGGAGTGCACGATGTCATCGAACCGTTGTGCCCCTACCGTCACCGTCGGTTTGGCCGATGCCGATATTACCGGGAACGACAACCGGGCGCTTCAGGCGGCCGTGGACTATATCGCGGGTCTGGGCGGCGGGACCGTGGAGATCGGCACCGGAACCTACGCGATGCGGGACTCGCTGCACCTGAGGAACCGTGTCACCGTCCGCGGGCATGGGCCGGAGTCCATTCTCTTCAAGGCGGATGCCGTTGAAAGTCCGCTCACGCTCGACGGGGACTACGGCGAGGAGCAGATCACGGTTGCCGACGCTGCGGGCTTTGCGCCGGGTGTCGGCGTGAGCGTAACGGACGACAACTCGGGCGGATTTCACACCGTGGTCTGCACGCTGATCTGGGCGGACGGCGACACATTCGGCGCCAGCAAGCCCATGCTGGGCGATTACCTCGTTTCCCGAAACGCCCGCGCGGCAAGCACGTTTCCGGTCATCAGCGGCTACGGAATCGCCGGCGCCGGCATCGAAAACCTGGCGATTCGGGGCAACAGGGAAAACAACCCGTACCTCAACGGCTGCAGAGGCGCGGGCATCTTCCTGTACCGCAGCCACGGGACACGCATCATCGGCTGTACGATCGAAGACTACAACGGCGACGGGATCAGCTTCCAGCAAAGCAACAACGTGTCTGTGGAAGACTGCGTCTGCAGGGGAAATACCCACCTGGGCCTGCACCCGGGCAGCGGAAGCGGCTCGCCCGCCATCCGCAACTGCCGGTCGATCGAAAACGGGCGCATCGGGCTGTTTCTCTGCTGGCGGGTCAGAAACGGGATCTTCGAAAACAACCGGCTTAATGACAACGGCGAGTCCGGGATCTCCATCGGTCACAAGGATACCGACAATACGTTTCTGCGCAACGAGGCAAACGGAAATGGAAGGGAGGGCGTGTTGTTCCGCGACGAGTCCGAACCGATGGCGGGGCACCGGAATACCTTCGAGAAAAACGAAATCCTGGACAACGGAGAGGGACCGGACGGCTGCGGCGTCCGCATCCTGGGCGAGACCCGGGACCTCACCTTCGTCAACAACCGCATTGGCAATTCATCGGACGGCAAACAGCAGACCGGTATCGTGATTGGAGAAAGAGCGGATCGTATCCATCTCAAAGAGAATGCGTTATCCGGGAATCTTAAACGAGAAATCGAAGACCGGCGCGAGGGGGAACCAAAACCGGACCAGGATTAAGCAGGATTAAGACCAGGATCAAAGTCAAAACCGGACCAGAATTGAGCAGGATTAGAAACGGATTAAACAGGATTAACAGCGGATTAAAGGCAGATTCAAACCCAATGAAATACTCTGATTGGCGCCTTCGGGACGAATGATTCCATTGAGTATGGACTTGGCGCGGTTTCGCTTTGCCTCGCCGCAAGCAAATGTTTGACACGAATCGTACGCGCACGTTTGATGAACACATCACTCCCCCCTTGAGGGGGAGTCGCAGAAGCCGAGCCGTCCCCTGTGCTTGCGGTCCCTGAGCCGGTCGAAGGGGCGGCGAGGGCTGATGCGGTGGGGGGACTACAATACCATAACGCATGCAAGCAGCTTAATCTGCCATGTGCGCATCTTGCGTTGAAGTCTTACTGTAAGAATCTAAAGCTTAGCATGAAATTATATGCCATTTTGGCATATAAGTGCTAAAATGGCATAGCACCACGAACTATTAACAATCTCCGCGAATTGTCGCACAGTCGCCTTCTGCGTTCGCCTCCCACGACTTCCTGATTTTGCCTTTGTGAATTCGAAACGGTTCCCGCGGAAAGACTTGCTTTGTTTGGCTTCAGAGGAATTGAATATGAAAACGCGAGTCATGTTCGTTGTTGCGCTGGTGGCGATTGCCGCAGGTGTTTGTGGGGCGTCGGATAGTCGTCCCAAAACGAAGGGTTCGATAGAAGAATTCAGGCTCTACACAAAGTGCGTGGGCGTCATGCTCGTGGTTGAACACAAATCGCAAGATGCGGAGGAAAAACGTCTCAAAAGAAAGGAGATTGTGGCCGCGGTCGACTCCAGGCTGCGCTCCGCCGGGCTTAGTCAAACCAGCTTCATCGGATTCTCTGAGGGTTCGGTTGTCTTCCTGCCGCACCTGTACATGCATGTCAACGTGATTGGACAGTCGTTCTACGTACTTCTGGAATTGAAAAAGTGGGTGCATGAACCCCTGTCCGGGCAATTGAATTATGCCCAGACCTGGCGGGCCGAGGCGTTTGGCATTCACGGGACAAGCAGCCGGCGCATCATGTCGTCCGTACGCGATCTGACGGATCAGTTTATCGATGAGTGGA
>CAZKDZ010000136.1:0-23944 GCA_964551635.1 uncultured bacterium
ATGCCCTTCATTTCGACGAGATTGGCACTCTTTTCAGGAGGTGGAAGCTCCTCGTCTTCATCAGAGAGAAAGAGATGGACCGAGTACGCCAGGGTGCCGAGCCCGAGGCCGAGCATGATGGCGGCCCTGGTGTCGTCGGACTTGCTCTCGTTGTAAAGGTCTCCGGCGGTCTGGGAGGAGGTCGCCGTTCTGTACTGTTCGAATGCGTCGTTCGCGTCCTGCCTGGAAGCGTGCGCCTCGGTGAAGAACCAGATGCTCGCTCCCAGCGAGAGCGCGCCATAGAACCTTTTGGAGTAGAGGAAGTCCTTCGTTTTCTGCTGTGCCTGCGCAGGGACGGCTGAAACTAGAATTGCGATGACGGCGAGGGCGAGCGCGAAGGCGCGTTTTCGGCTGTCCATGAGTCCTCCGGAAATCGAATGGCGCTTTACATTGTCTGTCGCTTCAATCGTCGGCCTGAACAAGCGGCCCCCCAACGTGCTGCTCCAGTTGAGCCATCTCGATCTGATACTGGAATCTATCCTGAACCAGCTGGTTGCGGGCCGCGAATAGCTGTAGCTGCGCCTGTTGACGTTCCAGAAAGGTGCCGCCGCCCAGGTTATACCTCTGGTCCTGAAGCCTGAAGTTTTCTTCAGCGGCTTTCACCGCGGCTTCGTTCGCGGTTATGCTTCGCCGCAGCCGTTCGAGGTTCAGGAACGACAGCCTGATATCCATGGTTCGCTGGCGTCTCGCCTGGTCCAACTGCTCCCGGCTTCTCAGGTACTCCAGCTTCTGGACCTTGATGTTGTTTTCCGCAGTCAGCCCGTTGAAAATCGGAATGTTGATGCTGATGCCAGCATTGTAAGAGTAGTTTTTGACGAAAAGGTCTTCTACGCCGGCAAAATCCTCGCCCCTGTTCAGCTGCCAGCCGTACCCTGCGCTGCCTGTTATACCTGGAAAGCGTACGCTGTACTTTGTGGCCCTTAGTTGATCCCTGCTTGCAAGCATTCGATGCTTTTGCGCCAGAATCTCAGGATGCCCCTTCTGCGCCCGATCCAACGACTCGCGGTACGTGATGGGTGGCGGCGCGACGGAAAAGTTCGTCTCAGTCGGCGTTACGTTGACGTCGGGACTGAGGCCAAGGGAAAACGCAAGCTGGGAACGGGCGATGGCCACGTCGTTTTCCCTGGCGATCAGCGCGACGCGATCGCCCGCCAGTTGAGACTCCGCGCCCAGGACGTCGGCGATCGTGCGGGACCCGATTTCATACATTGTCTTTTCGCGGCGCAGGCTCTCTTCAGAAACGCTCACCTGTTCTTTGGCCAGATCCAGCTGCTCGACTCTCTGCAAAAGCGTGAAATATCGCTGTTTCACAAGAAAAATCGTTTGCTGCCGGCTTCCGGAAAGGTCCATCTCGGCAGCCCGCGCACTCTTCTTGCTGGCCGCCAGATTCGCGAGCTGGCCGGCGTTGAGAATGGTGATACTCAGACTCGATCCAATGGATTGAGACCCGCCAACGCGGTCTTCGCCCAGGGTCGTTACGATTGTCTGGGTGGTCTGGTCGAAGATCGCGCCTTCCCTTGGGCCGGTCACGCTTCTGGATATGCGGTAATTGCTGCCCAGCGATGGCAGGAAGGCGCTGCGGCGCGCATCGATCTGGGCGACAGCGATCTCCCTCGAGAAGCGGGATTGCGTAATTGCCGTGTTGTTTCCCAGGGCGATTTCGATGCATTCCGAGAGGCTGAGATGCATGTCTCTGGTTGCCGCCTCCTCCGCCGCGACCGGCGCGGAGACGACTGCGGCGATGGCGAAGAGCAGCGCTGTTTTCAGCACGTATGACATACCGGGCGCTCCTGGAATCATCTGAACTCTCGCAGGTTTTTTCGATCTCGTGGAAAAAGACGCACAACCGGAACGTCCGGCCGCCGGATCGACTCTTCACGACAGCGGCAGGACCGGCGTGACGTCGGCCATTAAATTAGACAGCGCAGAATGAGAAAAGTTACGGGGAAATTGCTTCGCACCGCTGTTGACGGAACAAAAAGAAAACAGAATTCCGTGGAAAAGGAAAGTGAAAACTTCCGTGTAAACAGACACCGAACCGTCGCGGCGGCACGGGGGTTTCAGGCCGCGATCCGGTACCCTGTCGAGGGCGTCAATCCCCTCGATCCAGGAGTGAATAGACGGTTGGGATGACGATGAGCGTGAGCACCGTAGAACTGATGAGGCCGGCGACAACGGTAATGGCCATCGGGGTGCGGATTTCAGATCCCTCGCCCAGGCCCAGCGCCATGGGCAGGAGTCCCAGAACGGTGGTCGCGGTGGTCATCAGAATCGGACGCAACCGCACCGAGCCGGCATGTACGATCGCGTCGGTCCTGGACCGTCCGTTGGCCCGCAGGTGGTTGATGTAGTCGACAAACACAATGGCGTTGTTCACGACGATTCCGGCCAGCATGATCAGGCCCAGGAAAACCACGACGCTGAATGAGATGCCGGTTACGTAGAGCGTGAACAGCACGCCGATCAGCGCCAGAGGAATCGTGAATATGATGACGAAGGGATGGATGAAGGATTCAAACTGGGAGGCCATGACGATGTAGACCAGAAAGACTGCCAGACAGAGCGCAAAGATCAGGCTCTGCAACGACGTCTGCATCTCGCGGTTCTGGCCCCCGATGACAAAGGACACGTCCGCCGGGATGTCGACTCTCTCCAGGGCCTGCTGGATCAGCACCGTTGCGGTTCCCAGATCGATGCCGGCGACGTTTGCGGATACCAGCACCGCGCGCTGCTGGTCGATACGGCGGATCTCGCTGGGGCCCTCCCGCACCTGGATGTCGGCGACTGCGGAAAGGTAGATCGGGGCTTCGCCCTCCGGATTGACGACAAGGCGCTTCAAATCCGACACGCCGGACCGATCGGATTCGTCCACGCGAACGAGAACGTCGATGCGGCGATCGGCCTCCCTGAACCGGGTGACGACGTCTCCCTGCACTTTCTCCCGGACCAGCGTGGCAACACTTCGCAGATTCAGGCCGTAGGATGCAAGCAGGTCGCGCCGGTAGACGATCTGTACTTCCGGGCTCCCGCGCTGGAGGCTGGATTTCACGTCGTACAGCCCCGGAATTCCGGAAAGGGCGAGTTCCACGTTCCGTCCCAGCCTTGAGAGATCATCCAGATCGTAACCTCGAATCTCCAACTCCACCGGCGTCTTGAACGTAAACATCGCCGGACGGGAGAAATCCACGGTGACCTGCGGGAGATCGCCGAGACTGCCTCGTAGCCGGGACATGAGGTCCGCCTCTTGTTTTGCCAGAAGCGTATTGCCGGAAATACCCGACCAGACTCTTTCCGGAAGCGTGCTGACGTTCTGCCAGAACCGGCCCTGCCCGCCGGCGCCGTTCGTGGTTTCATCCGATACGACGATGGTGACCCTGGAGGTATGTTCTCCCTGGTCGGACGTGGACACCGAGGTCTTGTCCACGCCCACGACCGTGGCGATGCGTGCAACGCCGGACTCGTTCAGGACCTTCGACTCCACGTCGGCAACGGTTTCCTGGGTGCGTTCCAGCGGCGTACCCACGGGCATGGCGAGTACGAGGTCGAACTCGCCATGGTGAACGGCCGGAATGAGTTCGCGTCCGATGTGCGGCACCAGGACGTACCAGCTGAGAACGAACGGCAGAATGGCCATCGCAACGATGGCGAGGCGGTTCTTCAATGCCCAGCGGATCGTGGAGGGATAGACCCTGCTGATGGCGCCGAAGCCGACTTCGAAAACATGAATAACCGGCATAAGCAGCGGAACCGCGACGGCAGCCAGCAGGGACACAACCGTCAACCCGAGTGGAAACGTAATCATCAGAAGCAGGATCAGCAGTTTGCCCAACAGGGAAATCGCCTGGAAGATGAAGAACCGTACGACGACGTAGACGGGACCGAGTACGAACAGCGAGCACAGCAGCAGCACGCCGGCGCCGGCTGCCGGAAACCTGGGCATAACAGCCAGACCTCTGCCGTGCATCGGCCATCGGCACGTGCGCCGCGTGGCATTCCAGGTCCATCGAAAACTCCCGGCGAACCCTTCACCGAGCGGGACCGGCGCGTTGAAAACCAGCAGATCGTGCCAGATGGCGTGGACGATCCGGGATCCGAACGGCGTTGGGTTTTTTGACCACGCGCACAGGCCCATCCAGGCTTGCGCCGGTTTCTTCCCTATCTTCAGTATAAGTGCGGCGAGAGGGAAATACAGAATTGGGGCGAGGAGTACGAGCGCCGCTTTGAGAACGACAATCAGGATGGCGAGTACGACCCAGAGTGTGCGCCAGACGAATTCGACGACCAGCCACAACACGTAAACAAGGCCCCTGAGCACCAGGGCCGGGACACGTTTTGGAGATCGATCTCCTGCAAGTTCCCTGAGCCGGGCGAGTGAGCTGAACTGCAGCAGCTCGGAATTGAACATTTCACCGACTGTCGCGCCCGCCCTTCCGCTTCCGGCGACTCGTATCTGCCGGGAAGCCAGCATCGGAATGAAGAAGAGCGCGACGGCAAGCGACGCCACGAGTGAAAAAACCACGGTAAGGGACATGTCGCCGAAGACCTGGCCGGCCACGCCTTCGACGAATACGATCGGGAAAAAGACCGCGACGGTGGTAAGCGTGGAGGCAAAGACCGCGCCACCGACTTCGCCGGTGCCCCGGACCGCCGCCGTAACGATGGCGTCGCCCTCTTCGCGACACCGGAAGATACTCTCCAGGACGACGATCGAGTTGTCTACCAGCATTCCAATGCCCAGCGCCATGCCCCCCAGCGACATGATGTTCAAAGACACGCCGAATACCTTCATGGGAGCGAACGTCGCGACGATGGAAATGGGGATCGCCAGACTCACGATGCCGGTGTGCGCCGGATTGCGCAGGAAGACATACAGCACCAGGATGGCAAGAATTCCCCCGATAATCGCCGTCTGTTTCACTTCGTCGATGGATCGTTCAATAAACTGCGACTGATCCGACAGCACTTCCACCTGCATTTCCGATGGCAGCGAATAGCCGATGAAACCGGTCATTTCCTTCAGTTTGACGAACTGCCTCACCTGTGCCGCCCGGTCTGTGGCAGCGGCCTGTTTGATTTCTCCGGCCCGGAGTCGCTTCACGTAGGCCAGTTGTTCCGGTGTGCCGAACAGACGGTCCCGTACCCGCTGCGCCGTGGCGACGATATTCGCGTCGGCTTCCTTGAAGACATCGATTTCCACACTCTCCACGCCGTTGACGCGGGTGATGATCTCTCGATCCTTGTGGCCGCGTACAACGTCGCTCACGTCCCTCAGCCGGATATCCGCACCGTTTCTCTGTCCGATAACGAGGTCGCGGATTTCGTCCACCGTCCGGAACTCGTTGAGGGTGCGCACCATGTACTGGGTCTGCCCGTCCAGAAGACTGCCCCCGGCAAGGTTGACGTTCTCTTCGCGAAGACGTCTGTTGATGTCGCCGATGCCGAGACCCATCAGGGCGAGCTGTCGTTCGTTGATTTCCACGCGGATTTCTTCTTCCAGGCCACCGTGCACCCGTGCCGCGGCCACCCCTTTCATCGCTTCCAGCGCCTGTTTGATTTCCTCCTCGGCTATCAGTCTCAGCGCATACAGATCGGCATCGCCGTAGAGACCGATGCGCATGATGGGATCCTGCGTGGGATCGTAACGCAGAATCAGCGGTTTGTTGACGCCCCGGGGCATGTTCAGCCGGTCCAGATTCTCCCGCACCGTCTGAACCGCGTCGTTCATGTCCGTGTCCCAACCGAATTCGAGGATGACGTCCGACATCCCCGCGCGGGAGATGGAGACGATGCTGGCCAGATTGTTGACAACGCCCAGCCGCTGTTCAATTTGCCTGGAAATCAGGTTTTCTACTTCCTCCGGCGCGGTATCGGGATAGTCCGTTCGGATGGTGAGGGTGGGGTAGGAGATGTCCGGCATCAGGGTGAGCGGCAACTGCTGGTAGGAGATGTAACCGAAGACCGCGACGGCGAGGACGACCATAAAAATGGCCACCGGCCTGCGGGTGGTTATTTCGAAAGTGCGGGAGACCTGCTCCCGCGTGCGGGAAAGGGGATTTCGGGAAGCGGTGTCGTCGTTCATGATTTCCTGTCCCTGAGCCGCCTGCGTCGACGGGCGGCGGGTGCGCCGTCGCCGTTACTTTATCCCGCGGACTCCTGTGGTTCCTGCTCCGTGGTATCCGGTTTGGCCGGAATGCGCAGACCCTTGCCTTCGATCACCCGGACCCTTGCCTGATCCTTGAGGCCATTCTGGCCCACGACAACGATGCTGTCGCCCGGAGAAACACCGCTGAGAACTTCCAGGTTCCGGGTATCTTCAAATCCGACGTCGAGCTGAATCTTGCGGGCCGTGCTGTCCTGGACGACAAACACATGAGGATATCCGTCATCGTAGACGACGGCGCGTTTGGGAACCAGCAAGGCCCGGTCGTGCGTGGCGGTGACGATTTTCGTTGTGACGAACAACCCGGGACGCAACTTTCCTTTCTCGTCGTCGATGGCCAGCGTTACCCTGAAGGTGCCGCTGTTCGGGTCGATCACCGGGCTGATGCGAATGATCCGGCCCGGAAAATCGACGTCGGGTATCAGATCCGTGGTGATGCGGGCCGGCTGGCCGACAGAGATATTGGGCAGTTCTGATCCGGGAATGTGTGCTCTGGATATCAGACTCTTCAGGTTGACCAGGACGTACAGTTTGGTTGTCGGCCCGATCCTGTCGCCCAGTTTCACCATCCTTTCCGCTACGATCCCGGAAATTGGAGAACGAACCGATGCGTGATCCAGATCCAGTTGGGCGCGCTGCCACCGGATCCTGGCCTGTTCCAGGTCGAATTCGTCACGTTCATACTCTTCTTTGGAAAGCAGATTCCGGGAGTAGATTTCTTTGCGGCGCTTAAAGTTGCTCTCCAGCTTACGGTAAGCGACCTGTGCCTCCGCTTCCGCGAGCTTGAGCTGGTGGTCGACGAGGTGGACAAGTACCTGGCCCACTTTAACCCGATCGCCCTCCTCGGCCAGCACCCTTTTGACGAGCCCGGATCCGTGGGCGTAAACATCCACTGTCTCTTCGGCCTCCACCTTCGCATTGTAGAGCATGTACGAGGAAATCGAACCCTGTTGAACGTGATGGACCTTTACGGGTACGCCCTCCGGCGTTTTTTTCTTCTTCACGGCCGCGGTCGTGTCGACGGCTGTCGAGTCGACCTTCGTCGAATCCGCTGCCGCTTCAGTCGTGCTCTGGTCCCCGGCTTTTTCGCCGCTGCACCCGGCAAGCGCCCAGCCTGCAAAAATCACGGCCAGCAATACAGGATACTTTACAACGCGTGTTTCCGTCATCCGCACATCCTTAAAGGTCGATAGGTGGACTCTCCCCGGTGGCTTGTCGGGTTGCAGGCCTTTTCCGGCATGGCCTCAGGGAGATGCATCGAAGGTACAGACGACGCCGGTCCGGGCTGAAATTGCCTACACTCTTTGACTCCCCAGACGGGTCGGATGTTTCGCAAAAAAAGACGCCGGGCGGCCATTATTCCGACGGCCCGGACGTGGGTGATGCCGGCGCACAGGTCGAATGCGGGTTGACTCAGGCTCCCACGGCCTTTCTGACGCCCGACGCGATTTCGTCGTAACGCCTGGAGACAGGGGAATCGGGGTCGCCGGCCGTAATCGGGGCGCCCGTGTCTCCGGCCCTGCGTATCCGCAGGTCCAGAGGGATCGCACCCAGAAGCGGCACGCCGTATTCGGAAGCCATCTTCGCGCCGCCGCCCCGGCCGAAGATATCGGTCCGGGTATTGCATTTGCCGCAAATATACTCGCTCATGTTTTCAACGATGCCGATAACGGGAACGTCGACCGTGTTGAACATCCGGATGCCTCGTCGCACGTCCTCAAGTGCCACGGACTGGGGCGTTGTCACGATGACGGCGCCGTCGAGACGCGCGGATTGAATCAGGGTGAGCTGGACGTCGCCCGTCCCGGGCGGGAGATCGATTACGAGAAAGTCCAGCGGCGCCCAGGATACGTCCATGAGGAATTGCATGACCATCTTGGCCAGCATGGGACCCCGCCAGATCACCGGCGCTCCCGCTTCCGTGATGAAACCGAGCGAGATCATCTTGACGTTGTGACGTTCGAGGGGAAGAATCCCTCCATTCGGATCCATGCCAGGTGTTTCGTTCACACCCATCATGATCGGAACATTCGGACCGTAGATGTCCGCGTCCATGAGGCCAACCGCGGCGCCCTGCCTGGCCAGCGCCACGCAAAGATTCGCGGCGGTGGTGGACTTCCCCACGCCGCCCTTGCCGCTGGCTACGGCGATCAGGCGCCGGACGCCCGGAATCGGCGCGGGTCGAGGTACGTTTTCAGGCCTGTTCAATGCGGTGCTTCCCCTGGCGGCTCGTGAGTGCCGCGTTCAATCGGGCCTCTTGCGGCTGTTGCGAACGCAATCGGCCAGGATGGGTAACCCGTCACGGATGTCGTCGTGCGTGGCAAATCCGAAGGCGAGCCTGATGTACGGCACATCCAGATTGGATACGTGGAAGGCCTTGCCGGCCGCATAGTCAATACCCATTGACTCCGCCAGCTGCTCACACGCTGCGGTGTCGGTGACGTCGGGCAGCTTGACCCAGATAAAGAGACCGCCTTTCGGCCGGCTGAACCACTCGAACGCATCGGGGAATCGCGAGAGCATCTCAAACATCAGATCGCGTTTTTTCCTGACGATGGCATTGATTCTGTCTACGTGCGACCAGAGTTCCTCTCTGAAATACTCGCAGACGACGGCCGCGCTGAGCGCGCTTGTTCCCCCGTCGCGCCGATACTGAAGAATCCGGTCGAGCAGATCTCGAGGCGCCGCCAGGTAGCCCAGACGAATTCCCGGCCCCAGAATCTTGGAAAGGGATTCGATGTGAATCACCGGCGTATCGTGCTCGAGGGTCCAGAGGGCGGGTTCGTGATGGTCTTCGTAGACCGTGTCGGCGTAGCAGTGGTCTTCAACCACCGGTATGGCGTAACGGCCGGCGATATCCAGCAGTTCGCGGCGCCGGTCCAGCGGCATGATCGAACCCGTTGGGTTCTGATAGGTTGCCAGGGTATAGATGAATTTCGGTGTTCTGTTCCTGGCGGCAAGCCGGGCCAGCGTTCCTTCCAGGGCGTCCATCCGCATACCATGGTCGTCCAGCGGTATGCCGACGAGTTCGGCCTTTTCCTTGCGGTACGCGCTCAGCGTGCCCGAATAGGAGTATTCCTCGAGCACAATCACGTCGCCGGGCGACTCGACCAGGACCTGGGCCACCAGCGTAACCGCCTGCATGGATCCGGTGGTCAGCGCAATCCGGTCGACGGGCAGGGCAACGCCCTCCCGGTGGGCGAACCTCCGGGACATGAGCTTTCTGAGCGGTTCGTATCCCAGCGAACCGGGATAGCACGCCAGTTCATCGCCCAGTTCCGGCAGAATGCGCATTGCGGCTTCGGCCAGACCTCTGTTTGGAAAGGAGGCCGGATCGGGACGGCCGCTGCCAAAGGGGTATGTCTTCACAGCGCTTCAGATCCCTCTCTCCTTGCCCCGTATTCTGGGGTCGAGCGTAGCGAGAAGTTCGTCTTCTTCCGTGATTTCGATCGCCCGGACATTGGCCGCCGCACTCCCCTTGCCAAGCGCGTATTTGACCTCCGACTTCAGGTATTGGGGCGCTATTTCTCCAAACCCTTCTTCGACCGTGACCCATTCGTTGCCTTCGGAGTGCACTCTGGGCGCACTGACCGCCCAGTCGAGATCCTCGTCCAGTATCAGTCGCCGTGTGAGCACCTGAAACAACGAGGACGGGATACGGGTGCCGCCCGACGCGCCGAGGGTCATCACGGGCTCGCCGTCGCTCATGATGAGAATGGGGCACATGTTGTTGATGGGCGACTTGCCGGCGTCCACCGAGTTGGGCAGCCCGGAACCGGGATCGAAGCGGGACATGCCGGCGTTCATGATGAGTCCCATCCTGGGAATGGTAACAAACGAGCCGAAACCGGGGCCGTGGGTCAGGGTCAGGGAAGCCATATTGCGGTCGCGGTCGACAACGGAGATGTGGGTTGTTCCGCCGTAGGAAAGAGGTCGCAACAACGCCTGCCCGCGCGTACCCTCCGACACATGATCCGCGATTTCGCGGCCCGTTGCTCCGATCTGGACTTCGGAAGTGAGAGTTTCCAGCGGTACTTTGACAAATCGGGGGTCGCCGAAATACCTGTACCGGTCCAGCCACGCTGCGCGGATGGTTTCGGTCAGCCCGTGGGCGAGACGCGCGGCGTCGCGCGCCCAGAGGTCCAGTTCAGCGACATCGGCGATGCGACACATCTGAAGTACGGAAGGGCCGCTGGTACAGAGGGGAGGGGTGTACAGGTCGTAACCGAGAAAGGACGCGTGGACAGGTTCGACATGGCGGGCCTGATAGTTCGCAAAGTCGTCTTCCGTGAGTATTCCGCCGTTCTCACGTATGTGTTTCACGATTCTCCCGGCGATCCTTCCCCGGTAGAACTCATCGATGCCGTTTTTCGCGACCTGCTCGAGGATCCGACCCAGACTTGCATTGTTCGCCCGGTCTCTGGTTGTGGGAGCCCCATCGTCGACCAGCAGCAGCCGTTCCGTGTCCCGGAAGGCGCGGATCCGCTTTTCGTTCTCTCCCACGGCGGCGGCGTATTCGGGTGAAACCCGAAATCCGTTCTTGCACGCGCGTATGGCCGGAACAAGCGCCTGATCCAGCGGTATTTTTCCGTATTTCTCCAACGCCGCGGCCAGCCCGGCGAGCACGCCGGGAACAGAAATCGCGAGACAGCCCGTCTCGTTGGCCCTGCCGCTGACCAGCGACCCGAATCGTCCGTCCGAGCGGACCACCTGGAACATCCTGCTCGTAGCGGCCCCCGGCGCGACGGTGTTGAAGTCGATGCAACCGATTTCCCCGTTCATGCAAACCATCAGGGCGCCGCCGTAGCCGCCGAATCCCGTGTGGTGCGGCGTCACCACGCAGGCGAGCAGGGCGGCCGTGACGGCCGCATCGACGGCATTGCCTCCCTTTTTCAAGACGTTGACGGCTGCGGCGTCGGCTTCGGGCTGGCCGACGACCGCGGCCTCCTGGAACGTGGCTGACACTTAAACCGGTCCTCCTTCAATCAAACGAAATACACGCTTAGAAGCTGTTTTAAAATTACCGGTGAGTTCCCGAGCGCGAGCGAAGAAGTGGCGGTCAAGGCGGGAAAATCCACCCATATTTGTCTATACGGGTGGGTCTGACCAACGCCGACCGGCGCTTTTGCAGCCGCGCGAAGACCGCTGGGAATTTTAAGACAGCTTCTTATACAGGTTCGATAATATAAGCCCGCACCTCGCAGGTCAAGGTTTTTTTTGCCATTTTGCGTCTGCCGGAGCCTGCTGCGTCGGAAGAAAACGGACTCGCCGTCGCCGCGTCTGCGGGTGACGGCATCACGTGGAACCGTTCTCAGTGGTGACGTATATGGGGCTTGTCCAGGCCTTGGCGCCGTCTGTCTGTGTTATCCGTACCCAGTAAGGGTGGCAGCCGTCCGGCAATTCGGACTCGCGGCACGTGAAGCTGGCTTCGTTTGCGACGCCGCCGGGCGCCAGTTCAAAGACAACGGCAATGTCGATTCCACCCGCGGATACCCGAACGGGCCCTTTCGCGATTTCCCGGAGCGTAACGGCGTGGGAGACAACATCCGTCCTGAATTCGATGGATGCCCGCGGCGGGGCATCCACGGTGAGTATGACGCCGTCGGCGTCTCCGGTTGTCACGGATTCCCAGGTCACGGAATGGTCCGAAACGGACCGGATACCCTCCGAAGCCGAATCGAAGGCGAAGCCTTCGGCGCGTCGAATGCGGCCCTGCGTGAGGGTAAGGCCGCCGTCCCAGCGAACAAGGCGGTTGCGCGCACGGATTCGCTGGCCAGACCAGGCAATGCGGACCCGGTCTTCCGCGCGAGGTATGGTTTCGGGAAAGCTGTATACGAGCTTCAAACCACGGAATACATCAACGCGCTCGATGGGCGCGGTGCCGATTACGTCGACGGCGATTTCAGGAGGATGCAACGCCTGAAGGTCCGAGCCCATCGGGTGTCCGTCGGCTGCGACGTTCACGAGGATTCGTTGACCCGTGGTGCCATAGCAGCGCCGGGCCTTCAGCGCTTCCCAAAGTCCTTGCCGGCTGAGTTCGGCCGCAAATACGCAGGTGAGCCCCCCGTACACGCCGAAGGAACCGCTGCCGGGGTACGCGGCGCCCGGCCTGCCCTTGTGGTCGTCGCTTCCGGCGGTGAATCCCACCCGATAGCCGTTTTCGAGGGCCCATTTGAGGAACCATTCGAATTCCCCCCACTCGGAGTAGACTTCCACCAGGCGCTCGACTTCGGGATCGTGCCAGTCCAGATTGGCGTAGCGGCCGCCTACGTGGGGAACAAGCAGAACGTCCGTTCCCTTCATCGCCTTGTAGAGATCGGATACGTGAAAGCAATCCGTGTGGACGTCGGACTTGTCCGGAATCAGCACGTGGCTGGAGCGATGCAGGGGTCCGGTGTCGCCCGGAAAGTAGACGTTGCGATCTCCGCCGACGGGCGTGTTTCCGGACCATTCGTACCCGACGAAGGCAACGAACCGTCCGGGGTCGTTCTGCGTATTCGCCTGGCGTTTGATTTCTTCCCAGACGCCTTCGGTAATCTGAAAATCATTTCCCTGATGCCCCGCGAAATCGACAAAGGCGGATTCACGTGCGAAGCGGAAGTACGAGGACACGGGATTCGTCCCCACGGTCTCTTCGCTCTGCCCGTGCAGGTCGCCCCAGTACGGCCGGTATCCAGTACCGGATTCGACGCACCGCATCGGGTTGCTTTCCGCATTCAGGCCGAGAGCCCCGTCCTCGGCCCCGATGCGGAAAATACCGCGCCGGGGTGCGACGACGTCTTCAAACCGACGGGTTCCCGCGTCCTCCGGGCGAAAGCGGAATGCCTCGGGCAGCCCCGACAGACCGCCGTCATCCACCGTGACCTCGCCCGTGTAATCACGGCACGGATTTCCCCATTGATCCTCCGCCTTTATGCCAACCCAGGCGGACTCGCCGGGCGCGGTCTCCGACGCGCACACGGCGACAAGCTTGTGGGGTGCGCCGCTGACGATGGGCACGGCGGGCGACGGGACCTCCTCGTAGACCCAGGTTCCGCACCAGTCGACCGCCACGCGGAACTCGAACCGGTCCTTGCAGAAGGTCTGAGCGCGGATGCCGGGAGAGCCGCCGGAGGTGTCTCCCAGCGTGAGGGTGACCGTGTCGCCTTCGGAAAGAGAGTCGTCGTAGACGTCGATTGTGACGCACAGGCGCCACGGGCGCACGTAACGCTGTTTTTCGAAGGCGGGTCGGAGCGACGCGGGTCCCGACGTGGATACGGAGGCGTATCCGGGGGCATCGGGTTCGGCGAATTGCGGCGCCTGCCAATCGCTTACGTCGCGCCACGCGATTTTTATGACACCGCCGTCATCAACGCCGTATCTGCCGGCGTGATAGATGATTCGCCACGTTCCGGTGGCGCCGGCCGTGACCGGTCCTGCGGGGTCTATCTCGGCCCACCCGTATTGCTTTCGAGTTTCGGCGTCGGCCATTTCAACCTTGATTCCTCATTTTTCGGTGACGTTAATTCGAATATGTGCAAGTTGATAAAGGCGATTCGACTGCTGATTACCAGGATACACCAGGACACTGTACGTGAACGGAAAAAATGTCCTTCATGACGACCATTTCGGCCGTTTCGAAAAGTTTCGTCGCGGTGCCGCGTTGCGGCTTTTGCGGAAATGAGGTTAATCTCTCTTCAGGATTCGTTTGACGGTGGCTGCCAGGGTCTTTCAGCCGGACGGGCGCGCACGTGTGGGGATCTGTTCCGACGACCTGTTTTCTGGCGGTGCGAAAGGAAATCGGGCGGATTTAAGATAGGGGTTATTCGATGTGGGACAAGAGAAATCAGGGCAGGGATTCACGCGCCCTACCGGCTTGACAAGTCGTGGCATTAAGGTTAACTTTTCGGCGGATCGCGTCGTCCATCTTTCCATTCCCTCCGCCCTGCAGGCCGCCGGCCGGATCCGATGTCCGAGACCCTCCCCGTAGTCAGGCTTTATTCCAGGAACGACTGCCACCTGTGCGATGTCGCGAAGGGGCGCATCCGGTCCGCGGGGCGCCGGGTCCCGTTTCGGCTGGAGATCGTGGATATAGACAGCGACGCCGGACTGGTTGCGCGATACAACGACCGGGTTCCGGTCGTTCACGTAAACGGGGAGGAAGTGTTCGCTTACCGCGTAAATGAGAGGGTCCTGGTGCGAAAGCTGAAATCGCTGTCGAAACTGTCGAGGAGAGGGTATGGGCGGGGATGACCTGTTCTCCGCTCTGGAGCCTGATGCGCCGCTTGCGGACCGGATGAGACCGCGCAGCCTGGACGAAGTGCGGGGGCAGGATCACCTTACCGCGCCGGAAGCGCCGTTTCGCAAGCTGATCGAGAGCGATCGCGCGCCGTCAATGATCTTCTGGGGACCGCCGGGCTCGGGCAAGACCACGCTGGCGCGTCTCGTGGCCGACTCCACGAAGAGCCGGTTCGTGGCTTTCAGCGCGGTCACCTCCGGGGTGAAGGAGGTGAGGGAAATTGTCGCGCGCGCAAGAGGGGACCGCCGGAACGGGCGGCGGACCACCCTGTTCATCGACGAGATCCACCGGTTCAATCGTGCACAACAGGATGCATTTCTGCCGCACGTCGAAGACGGCACGATCAGTCTCATCGGGGCAACGACGGAGAATCCCTCGTTCGAGGTGAACGCGGCGTTGCTGTCGCGGACCCAGGTGTTCGTGTTGAATCTGCTGGATGTCCCGTCGATATGCGAAATCCTGAATGCCGCGCTCGCTGGAGACGGGCACGGACTGCAGGGTTTTTGCGCCGACGGCGATGCCCTGGAGGTGATTGCGAGCGCGGCCGAGGGCGACGCCCGGCGTGCGCTCAATGTGCTGGAAACCGTCTCGGCGTCATTGGAGAGCGGCGCGAGGGTGACCGCTGAGGCCGTCAAGTCGGCGATGGGCGGCAAAGCGTTACTCTACGACAAGAGCGGCGAGGAACATTACAACCTGATTTCGGCGCTTCACAAAACCTTGAGGGACAGCGATCCGCATGCATCGCTGTATTGGCTGGCGCGCATGCTGGAATCGGGCGAACACCCGCACTACATCGTTCGCCGCATGGTCCGGTTCGCGTCGGAGGATATCGGGAACGCGGATCCGCGGGCGCTTTCAATTGCGCTGGCCGCGAAGGAAGCATACGATTTTCTGGGCAGTCCCGAGGGCGACCTGGCCATTGCGCACGCGGCAGTGTACCTGGCCACGGCGCCCAAGAGCAATGCGGTCTACGCGGCTTATGGCGCCGCGCAAAAGGACGTCAGGGAGCAGCCGAATCAGCCTGTGCCGATGCACCTCAGAAATGCGCCGACGGGCCTGATGCAGGAACTGGGATACGGGCGGGGCTATCAGTACGCGCACGACGACCCGGACGGGGTTGTGTCGCAGAGCCATTTGCCGGAGAATCTGGAGGGTCGGATCTATTATCGTCCCTCGGACCGGGGATATGAGCAGAGAATCCGGGAACTGATGGACCGGTGGGAAGCTTTGAGGCAGCGAAAATCACAGACTGCACGCGCGCCGGATGACGATTAATCTCGAAAAGTGCATCCGCAATTGTGTATATTGTGGAGGATTGTTGTGCGCGCATCGGCGTTGGTCGACTGAGCGCGGAATCTTCACGCATCGAGCAACTGATCTGAGCGACATCGGGAAGGGAGGCGAAACATGAGGCTGAACGGAATTTTTCACGTAACCTAACCGCCTCCAGAGGGTATCTGACGGATTCGCAGTCGTACATGTTTTAACGCGATCGCCCCTCCGGAGCCGCGGGTAGGGATTTGCCCCGCGGTATTTTTGTGCCCGCATGTGCGGGTAGTCGTTATTCGGAGGTGACGATCGGTTTTATGTACAATTCTGATTTCTGGGAAATCCGGCTGAATCAGCGGGACCTTGAGAAGATCCCGAACGAGAATGGAATCTGGTTTGAGTCGCGTGAAGACCGGCAACTGCGATATGTGCGGGAAGACCGGGTTGCCGCGGTGGCCGTCAGGATTATCGAAGCGTTCCCGCACTGCCTTACGGACAGACAGCGGGAGGCGGCGCTGCTGTATTTCCACCATGGGAAGACCCAGCGGGAGATCGCGGAAATTATGGGAATCTCCCGCCGCGTGGTCAGCCAGCACCTGTTCGGCATTACGCGAGGGGGACGGCAGGTGGGTGGCGCGATGCGCAAATTGAGGAAGTACTGTGAGGCGGAGTCGCTGCTCCCGAGCGACCGGGATTCCCCGTCCGGTTAAATGTGGTCTCAAAACCCGCTAAGGAAGCCCATTCGTGCTTACCGTCAGAGCGGCTTATTCAACGGACTGCCAGGCCATCAGACGGACCATTTCTTCATCTTCTCTTCATCCAGCTCGACGCCGAGTCCTGGTTTCTCGAAGGGTTCGAGGGCGCCGTCCCGGTACCTGAACGGCGTCTTGCAGACGTCGTCCACGAGGAGGGCGGGCCCGACCAGGTCCGAAGGCACGGATACGTTATCTGAAGCAACGGCCAGGTGGACGAAAGCGGCGGTGCCGGGCCCCATCTCCACCGTGCTGCCCAGCAACACGGGGATGCCGGCGGTTTGCGCGATATGGATCAGGCGCTGACTGCGCAGAATGCCGCCTGCCTGTGAGGGGATGACGTTTATGACGTCCACGGCCCGGTGCCGTACGAGAGCCGTTGTAAAACCATCGTCCATATCGGCCACGTGTTCGATGATCTGAACGGAGGTCTGTTTACGGACGCGGGCAAGAGAGCGTGCCGCCTCGTCTGCGTTTTCATTGATCCGTTCGGGATTGTCGTTGGCCACGGCGCGGTTCACCGCGACGACCGGCGTCTCGCAGGCGTCGATGCCGGCAGCGGCCATGTCCCGGATTTTTCCAACGGCCTCGTCCTCCTCCCAGGCGCCGCTGGCATCGGCTTTGAGGTAGACGTCCGGACCCGTTACCTGGCGAAAGCGCGCGATCCGGTCCAGATCGCGCGGATGATCCTCGCCAACCTTGAGCTTGAAGGCCCGGAGGCCCCGTGAGACCATTGTACTGATTTCATCATCAAGCGCGTCGAGCTCTTCCTGCAGCGAGACGCCCCGACGCATATAGGCGACCCAGCAGACGTCCACGCGTTCCTGACGGCGCCCTCCCAGGAGTTCGAAAAGGGGGGCGCCGTATTGTTTTCCAGCAAGGTCGAGCAGGGCGATCTCCACGCCGAACAGCGCGAGACCCCTGAGTTCCGGGTGGATGCCGGCGGGAAGTTCATCGGCGATCCGTGCGCCCAGGACGTTACGATCGGCAACATCGCCGTCTTTCAGCACTCGCAGCAGGAGATCGCGCAGGTCGACGGCCCGGAGCGGATTCATCCGGTCGGCGATGTCCGGGACTTCACCCAGCCCCACGTGACCCGCGTCCGTGAAGAACTCGAGAATCTGATATCGGGACCGGCTGAGGTCTTCCCCGGGCTGCAGGTTCTGCGGGTCCGCCGCATAGGTGGTGTAGATGCGCGGCACCGAGACTTCCCGCACCCGGACGTCGGTGATCTTCATGGATGCGTCCCTCGTGGTTCAGACGGAACCGGTGATACCGAGCAGATTGCGGGTATAGGACAGGAGGCCTGCGGTGACGATGCTGGCGATGAGCAGCATGCCTGCAGGCATCAATTTGCGGGTCCTGATGAATCGACTCAGAGAAATCCCGGTCAGCAGCAGGGAGAGCATCAGGCCGATGAGCAGCCCCGTTGCCGGGTCCGTGCGTACGGTCCACCAGGCGTACAACGCGACCAGGCCGCTGACGCCGCCCGCGGCGAGCGAAACCGAGCTGTCCGATTTGAGTTTTCCCACGACCCCGCCCGCGATCAGCAGGATACCGTAAAGCGCCAGGACGGTTTGTGCGAGTTGGAGCATGGTTACCCTCCGGTTACGGATGTCGATAAACTTCAATTCGAAAAAAGACAAGAGTCAAATTGGCCACAAAAAGCACAAAAGACACAAAGGGAACCGGTGCCAAACGGGGTATCGAGGTCGTTCATAAGGACGGTGTTTCGGTCAACGTCCAGCAACCTGGTGTATCCTGGTAATCCGCAGTCTAATCGCCTTTATTAATTCGGACAATTTCGAATTAACGTCCACGGAAAATGTACGAATCAAGGTTAACCCGTGCGATACTTCACTACTGTTGCCATATCCAGCGATACTCCCAGACCTGGCCCTTCGGGCAGAACGAAGTGTCCGTCCTTTACGACAAGGGCGCCGTTCACGACGTCGGCCACACGGGTGAACGGCAGTTCGTCGCAGGGCAGGGTCGCGTTTGGAATGGTCGCCTGGACATGCACGGAATACGCGGCGAGGACGCCCAGGCACAGGCCGCCCATCTGCACCCAGCAGGGGACGTCTGCGGCTTCCGCGATCGCCGCGGACTTCTTCACCTGCTGCGCCGGTCCACCCAGGTTGACGTAGTCGATGCACTCGGCCTTCAGCGCGTTCAGGACGCCTCCGGGCGGGCCCAGGTGCAGCGCGATCGGGATGTGGGTCTTCTGGCGCAGGAGGCGGTACCAATCCAGGTTGTTCTTGAGTACCGGATCTTCGAAGTTGGCGACCGTGCCGAAGGGTTCGAGTTCTTCCGCAAGGCGGGCGGCGACGGTGGGGTGTCGAAATGCCGTGTTGGGATCCACGCCGACCGTGTATTCAGGCCCCGTGGCCTCCGCCATCAACCTGACCGTTTCCACGATGTTCCAGGGCCGCGCCTTGAGCTTATGGTTCGTGAAACCCAGTCCGGCGCCAACCTCGGCTTCGGCGGCGGTCTCCTCGGGCTGCATGGCGCACGACCAGTAGGAGACGGGGATGCGGTCGCGGACCTTCTCTCCGAAGAAACGCCAGAGCGGGATGCCGTAGGCCTGGCCGGCGATGTCCAGGAGCGCGCACGCGAAGGGATCGGGTTGCGCGAATGGATCCAGAATGAGAGGGTCTTTTCCGGTCAGCGCGGCGGCTCGTTCCTCGAACTGGCCTGGCTCGCCCTGGCACTCGCCGACGCCCTCCAGACCGCCGTCGGTGTGGATGCGGCACAGCGTGATCGAATAGATTTTGGGATGGTACCTGGATATGACCGGTATGGGCGGGACTTCGACTTCGAAGAGGTCGATATCGGTGATTTTCACAGCGGGCCTCCTTTGAGCAGGCACTGCTTGACGGCTGCGAGGCAGACTTCGACGACTGTGTCCGTATTCATGACAAGGGCGTGCACGTCGTCGCGATTGCCGGACATTTCGATGAGGAAGGCGGCCGGGGTGCCGCGTTCGGCCGCGTAGGAGATGCAATAGGGCTCGGGGGGACGGAACTCTGTGATGCGGTCCATATTCACCTGCTGGTACGCGCCAGCGTATGGCTTCTGAGTCAGATAGCGGTCCTTCAGGCGGTCCCGGATGTCCGCATGGATGGCGGCGAGCAGTTCCCCGTCTCCCTTATGCGGAAGCATCATGATGTAGTCGGCCGTATGGAAGTCGATGACGCAGAGCGGCCGGCGGCTGTCGATGATGCCCTGGATGACCCGCGTCTCGCGCTCGGATGCGGCTTTCGTGCCCATGTAATTGTAATCCCAGGGCATACGAACGTCCTGGGTGTAGTGGAAACCGTCCCAGTTGCAATCGAAGTTGCGGTTCAGATCGACTCCCCGTGAGTTCTGGCGGGTGAAACGGTCGAATCCGCCCGGGTTCTGCACCGGCAGTATCTTGAAATACAGTTCGCGGGTGTTCAAACCCTCCACGTCCGGGTTCCGGGCCAGGATTTCCGCGAGGCGCAGCAGGCCGTACGCATTCTCCCATTCCCAACCGTGTATGGCGGCGCCGAAGTACATGGTTGGCCTGGATTCATCGCCGACGTTCAGGGAATATATCGGCCTGCCGTCGCTGGAACGTCCCTCGTCCTTCAGAAAGAGGTCCGGATACCGTTCCACCGTGTCGTACATGAGATCCACGAATCCATCGTAGGACAGTCGTTCCGGATAGTGCCTGCCGTAACGCACGGCGTTGTTGACGATGTTGCCGAGAAACAGATATTTGTTCGTGCTGCCCCATGAATTGTACCACGGACGCACCGGCGACGCGAGGTCCATGGCCACAATGCGTCCGTCACCGACGCGTTCTTCCAGCAAGACGGCGCCGCTGTTCAGGTTGGAAACGCCCAGAGCGGAAACGCTCCCGGCGGTCTCCAGACCCAGGATCTGGCGCTGGAACATCTGGTTGGCATAGCTCTGATCGGGGGCGCTCGTGACGGTTCCGTACCACCACACGAGGTCGCCGACGGAATAGCCACGGGTGACGTCGTTCTCGATTTCGATTCGCAACTCGGGGCGAATGCGGTCCTGCACGTGGGTCTTGCTGAAATGCAGGCCCCGGTTTCGAGCGTACTCAAAGAGACAGGAGATGACCTGCCCCCCGGATTTCGCGAATTCGGTGACGGCGCCGTAGTCCAGGTGGCGCAGATTGCGTCCGTCGTTCAAAGCGGTGATCACGAATTCATACCGGTTGAGTACGCCGGAGTCGCAGGGTTCGTTTCTGATGTCCAGTCGTCTGACCCTGCCCGGATAGAGAATGTCGAGATCGGCCCCGATTGTTCCGCCGGTACCGTCGGAAAGCAGGAGGATGTTTGGATCGGATTGCATAATGCCGCCTGTCCCCGGCGCGCTCAACTCCGAGCGACGCGCGGACCCGTGACGACCGAACGGCTATGGTCCTGTGATTGCAGGAGGGTTGACGACATTTCTGAGCGGCTGGCCGAGCAGGGCCTTTCTGCAGGTCTCGGCGGTACTGGTACGCAGGTCCGTCAGGCTCTGCTCCGAGTAGAAGGCGGAATGCGGCGTCAGGAGTACGCGATGGTGCGCGGCATGTCCGGGATCCCGCCACGCGACGACGAGCGGATCGTCTTCCTTGAGCTGTTCCCACTCGAAGACGTCGATCCCCGCCCCGGCCAGACGACCCGAAGCCACGGCGTCGGGGATCGCGGACGTGTTGACGATCGCGCCTCGGGCGGTGTTCACCAGGTACGAACCCTCAGGCATGAGCGCGATGGCCCCGGCGTCGATCAGGTGGCGGGTCTCGTCCGTTAGCGGGCAGTGGATGCTGAGCGCAAATGCCTGGCGGAGGGTTTCCTCAAGGGTTTCCACGCGGCGTATTCCAAGTGCTTTGGCGTATCCGTCCGGCTTGTATGGATCGTAGAAACAAACGTCCATGCCCAGCGCCCTTGCGCGCAGGGCGGCGGCCGTGCCGATTCGTCCCAGTCCGATAATGGCGAACACGCTTCCGCGGACACGCTGGAGGGGCGCCGCCTGGGAGGGCGACCAGGCTCCCTGCGAAGCGCGCAGGCGAGAGTTGAGGAACGCGACGCCACGGATCATCGAGACCGCCATGCCCACGGCGGCATCGGCCACGTCTTCGGTTCCGTAATCCGGCACGTTACACACCGGAATCCCCAGTTCGCGAGCACGGGCCACGTCTACATTGTCGAATCCCACGCCGCCGCGTGCGATGACTTTGCAGTTGCGCAGGCGGTTCAGGGTCGGCCCGGAAATGAAGATATAGTGGTAGGGAATAATGGCGTCGGCGGTTTCGATTCTGCCCGCGAGTTCGTCTTCCCGTGTCGCGTTCAGAACCCGGACGTTGGCAACGTCCCGCAGGATCTCCCTCTCGAGATCGGGATTCGAGATGAAATCCGTGATGACAACGTCTGATCGGGGTCCGGGCATGTTGGATATGGCGGCGTGAGGGAATGATGGGACGGGAAGGCGGTCGCGACCGTTCGCAACATCAACCTATGTTCGTATTCCGGGCAAGTCAAGCCCATTCCGGTCACCCTCAAGGGTCCTCGGGAATGGGGAGTCGATGCGGTCCGGGCCGCCGGGACCTGTTGTCCCTTCTCAGCCGTCGTACCCCAGCCCGCGCCAGCGCTCTCGGGCGTTTCGGACAGCATCCGGGCCGGGTTTCACATAGCCCCGGGTGCTGGGAGGCGGCTGGCCGGGGCCGGCGTCCTCCGGGTACGGCGACCAGTGGTCTTCGACATAGGGCCCGCACGCCGTTTTCCGACGGAAATCGGGAATCGGATACGGAGCGCCGTTTTTGAGGCAGGAACGCCAGGCCTGCACGCCGACGGCGGCCATGGCGACGCCCCTGTACACGTTCAGATAGGGTTGGCGTCCTGAACGGATGGCGCGGGCGAAGTGGAAATTCGTTCAGAAGTCTCCTCCTCCGTGGCCGGCCCTCCGGGCGAGATCGCCGTGTTCGGGCCAGTCGGCGGTGTAAGTCCGGTCCAGTGGCTGACCCCTGGCGCGCAGCCAGTCTTCGTGATGAATACGGACGCAGCTCCAGTGGTTGGGTTCGGCGGTGGCAATGAGACCCCGTTCACCGTGGATTTCGTAGCGCACACGGTGTACGGAACTCAGCTGCAGGCCCAGAATCCGAAAGACGGCGCCGTTGTCCATGCGGATCAGGATCAGACCGCCCTGATCCCCCACGCGTACCCGGCGGGGCGACTGGGTGGGCTCTTCAACGATCGACAGCGCGTTGACGGAAACGGGCATCGTCCCCGTGATGCACATCAGCGGCGCGAGCGCATGGCTGCAGTAGTACGTGGGCGGGATCCAATTGCGCCAGTGATTCAGGCCGGGCGAGATGCCCAGGCGCCAGTTTTCCTCCGCGGCGTGGTTGTACTCCCCTTCGGCGTAGGTGACGTTTCCAATCTCGCCGGCGCGGTACAGGCGGCGCAACTCCTGATTGGCCGAGGAGAAAGGATAGTTTTCGGCGAACATATAGATCCGGCCGCTGGCTTCTACGGCGCGGCACAGCGCCACGCCTTCGGCGAGTGTCTTGCAAGCCGCTGTTTCGCTCATCACGTGCTTTTCTGCCTGAAGCGCTTTGACGGCGAACGGCGCGTGTTCGTGGCTGTAGTTCGCCAGGATGACCGCGTCCATTTCATGCTCGAGGAAACGGTCGTAGTCCGTGTATGTGGCCACCCCGTATTCCCTGCCGACCTGTTCGAGCTTCTCCTTCCAGACATCGCAGAGCGCCACGAGTTTCATGCCCACCGTGTCGGTCGCGCCCCGGGCGAAGCTCTGCCCCCGGCCCACGCCAATGACGCCGACCCGGATGGGTTGTATATCTGGCTGACGCTGAGGCATAGATGGTGCTTCTCCCGGTGGGAGTGGCGCTTTACGAAACTACGAATTTACGAAACTACGAAAGAGCGGGAATACATCATTCGTCTTCCGGTTTTCTCGTTTGCTCGTATTCTCGTCTATTTGTATTCTCGTATTCTCGTCTTCTTGTTTATTCGCGTATATTCGGGTTATTCGTAGTTTGGTCTTCGGTTCCTGGTTTTTAGTCGTTTCGCAGTTTCGTCTTTTTTGCCTTTCGTTTATTCGTAGTCTCGTAGTCTCGTCTCTTCGCAGTTTTGTTTTTCGTAGTCTCGTTTATTCGTAGTCTCGTAGTTTCCTGGTTGTTCAGGCTTCCAGCAATCGTCTGATGTACTTCCCCTGTTCGCCCAGTTTGGCATCGTCGTCGCCAGGCCCGAAGTCTTCAAGCGAAAGATACCCGGAATAGCCGACTGCTTTGAAGTCACGGACGATCTGGCCGACGTCGGCGATACCCTCCCGGATGTCGGCGAAGTCCCATTCCCAGACCTGGGCGCCCGTATCGTCGCGGCCGCTAACGACGGGTCTGCCGTTGCCAATGTGGCAATGGGCGAGATAGGGGCCAAGCAGCTCCATGCC
>CAZKDZ010000137.1:0-8506 GCA_964551635.1 uncultured bacterium
GTCAGACAGGCGCCATTCCCGCGGACACGCTCTGGTGGCGTTCTTTCAATGACGAAACCCTTACGGGCCTGGTCGTCGAAGCGCTGGCGCGCAATCACAACCTTCACGCCTCTGCCGCAAGGGTGCGGGCCGCCGCGGCGCAGGCTGCAAAGAGCAGTGCGAGTGTGGGGTGAACCGTTCTCAAGTTGTGTCTCCGTTGGGGGCGGCGGCGCGGAGGCCTGCCGCGAGGAACGCGACCAGACGCCGGATGTTGTTTTCGATATCGGACGGATCGCAGAGGCCGCCGGTCCGCCGCGGGATGATGTGCCTCCCCATCAGCGGCATGCTGATGCAGCCGACCATGAAGAAGAACCTCCAGAGCAGGTCGGTCCGGGAAAGGTGGGGCAGACCGCGGCCAAGGGCGGAGGTAAACCGCTGGAAAACTTCGGCGAACTGTTCCGTGATATTGTACCCCAGGTCTCCTGGCTCGGAATAGAGCCTGCCGATTAACAGCATGAAATTCTCGCCGCCGCCCGCCGGGTCGTACGCCAGCCGCATCGCGGGCGCAACGAAGGCATTTACGATCGCTTCAATGGAAGGCGCGCCGGCGGCGGCCGCTTCCTCCGCATCGAGAAGACGGCACCGCTCCCGGTTCAGTGGTTCCAGCCTGCGTGCGAAAACCGCTTCGACAAGCGCTTCTTTGGAGCCGAAATGGTAGTGGACGGATGCCAGGTTCGCGGATGCCCCGGAAGTGATGGCGCGAAGGGACGTGGCTGCGATGCCGTGTTCGGCGAACAGTTGTTCGGCAGCGTCGAGCAGGCGGTCGTGAGTATCGGACGGGTTCATGGAATCACACGACTGATGACTGTTTTCAAACAAACGTATGTTTTAAACGACCGTTTTAAAACTACCGATCCATGTGACGCATGTCAAGAAGATTCTTGTGCTCCGCGGAGCATTGAGCCCCACTCCTGTCCAGAATCGGCGTTTTCGGATTGTTACATATCGGGCACGGGATCTTCTCCTTCTTCGTGGCATGATGCACTATAATCCGGAGCGAGGGCATCCCCGCCCTCGAACCTCAAGTATCCGACAAGCTGCCTCATCAAGGGTAATTGCCTCCCTTCCACCCGGAAACACATCTGAAACGATGGCGTAAAGACCCCCCTATTCGCCGTCGAGGGCAGGATGCATTCGCTCCCGCGAACGCCGTCACAGGGTTCCAATTGACACAATTGCCAATCACTGCCAGGTGATCCTGGTCGCGAATGAATCGGGCATCGAGAATATATTAATTATTTAATTGACAAAATACGAATCTTCCGTATGTTTTATATTAAGGAATTAATCGAAGACCGGCGGGCGCGGCGGCACGATCCTTCACGGTTCATTCCAATCCACAAAGGAGTTCTAGAAATGGCAAGACCGAAGTCTCCCACGCTTACGGAAGCGGAACTCAGGCTGATGGACGTACTCTGGAAAAAGGAGACGGCCACCGTGAGCGACGTTGTCGCCGCGTTGCCCGGAAACGAACCTCTGGCCTACAGCACCGTGTTGACAACGCTGAGAATTCTCGAACGGAAGGGCTATGTGTCCCACGAAAAAGAGGGTCGGGCTTACGTCTACCAGCCCATCGTGGGTCGCGAGGACGCCAGACGAAGCGTGGTTCGCTACATGATGAGCCGTTTTTTCAATAATTCGCCCGAAGCGCTGATGCTGAACATTCTCGAGAACGAACCGGTCGACGGGGACGTACTCGAACGCCTGAAACGAATGGTGGACGAAGGCAGTTAGGGAACTGTGTATGTTGGCGGTCTACGAAATCTTCGATGCCGTTTCCCGCGTGGCGATATCCTCCGCGCTCGATGGCCTCTGGAAGGGCATGGTCGTTGTGCTAGTCGTGGCGTGCCTGCTGAATCTCGCCCGGTGGCTGAACGCCCGGACCAGGTACGTGATATGGACGGCTGGGTTGATGGTGGTATTCGCGCTTCCGTGGTCCGGAATATGGAGTCCGCCCGATCGTACGGCCGCCGCACGAATGTGGTTCGAGGCTGTGGAAACGGACGATCGAGAGAGACTCGATTCACGGACGCCAGGCGGCGCGGCGGCTTCTGAACTGTCGCCGGGCGCCGATCAACCGGAGTACAGGGACCGCTCACGTCCGGCGTCTGCGCCGGAACCGCCGGGAAGTTGGCCGGCTGCGGTCCTCGCGGTCTGGATGCTGGTCTCGTCGGCGCTTTCAGCCAGACTCTTCCTGGGTTTTCGGCTCCTCCGGCGGCTCAAGCGGAGCGCAAAACCCCTTCCCGCCCGATTTCAGGACAGATTACGCCGTCTGGTCCGCTCCAGCGAGACGCGGCGCTGGGTGCGCCTGTGCAGTTCGACGCAGGTGGGCTCTCCCGCGGCTACGGGTCTTTTCAGGCCCGTTATTCTGGTCCCCGAGTCCATGCTGGAACGGTTGACGGAGGAGGAATTCGATCAGGTGGTGCTGCACGAACTGGCGCACCTGCACCGGCTGGACGACTGGTCCAGGCTGTTCCAGGCCATTGCCGGCTGCGTTCTGTTCTTCCATCCCGCCGTCTGGTGGATTGCTCGACAGATGGACCTGGAGCGCGAGATCGCGTGCGACGATATGGTGGTAGGCATTGCCGGGGGGGCCAGAGGGTACGCGGCCTGCCTCACACGCCTGACGGAGATGATGTCGGCGCCGGCCGGTTCGACATTGGGCATCGGCGCCGCGGGGGACAGGAAGCAGGTTGTCCGTCGGGTCTCACGGTTGCTGAACGGCAGGCGCGGCGCCGAACACCGCCTCTCCCGGCTGGGTCTGCTGCTGGCTTCAGGCCTGATCCTGGCCGTGCTGACACAATGCGGAACCACGGGCCCCGCGGTCGAGATTCCGGGCCGTTCCGAAGCTTACGTGAAGCTGGCGGCGTTCAAAGACCGGCTGCTCGCGCATTTTAACCTGGATAGACTGCCTCCCGGTTCCGGACGGGTCGATCTGGTCACCGTCATTGCGGATTCCCTGGACGCCCGGACGTTTCAGAAACCTTTCCTGGAGGTATTGGAGAGGGAAATTCTGACGCCGAGGAAGGAGCGCCTCTACGATGTCTCGTTCGTTCGGGCGGGAGGCTTCCGGGCGTTGCGCCGCAGGAATATCGTGATTGCCGCGCCGCTGGACGGCGTCCACGACGCGGCGGAGCTGGTACGCTCCCTCGTGCCTCAGGGTCATAGAGACGCGATGCGGAACGGAGCGGACCCTTTCGTCATCCGGCGGGACGTCTGGGCCGACGACCAGGTTGTGGTTCTGGTTACGGGTGAGAACCGGAACGCGCTGAGAGACAATTTGATGACGGAAGCCGATCGGATCTACGGCGCAATCGACGGGATGCGAGATGAGCGGGTCGCCGAGAGTCTCTTTCAGTTTGGAGAAAGAAAGGCGCTCGCATCGGAACTGGCGGACCGGTTCGGATGGCGTGTGCGAATACCTTTCGGGTTCAATTTAATAGATACCCATGCCGACAGCGGGTTTGTCGTGTTCACGCGTACCCACGCCCGCGTGACACAGTGGATGTTTGTCTACCAGGAGGAAGGCGTCAGGCCGGACCGGCTGACGGAGACGTGGTGCATCATGAAGCGAAATGAGATTGCCGCCCGTTTCTTTGAGAACGACCTCGTCGACCGGACAGGCCTGAAGGTGAGCCAGCAGGAGTTGGGCAGCAGGCTGGCAGTGCATCTGGAAGGACTGTGGCAGAACGATGTTTCGTGGAAGGGCGGGCCCTTCAGAAGTTACGTGCTGGTCGACGAAAGAAGGGACCGGCTCTATTTTCTGGACATCGGGGTCTACGGCCCGAATCGAAGAAAAGAAACCTTCCTTCGCCAGTTGGACGTTTTCGCCAGGACGTTCGAAACCGGGCCGTTATATGGGGACCGCGTCGCGACGGCAGGGTCCGATGTCAAAAGCGGGGTTTCGGACTGAGAATCGCAGGTACGGAGAATATCCCTCCTTTTTTTCAATTTATATATTAATTCATTAATTTTCAGTCCGGCGCAACTTGATGGCCGCGCGATGCCTGACATCGCGGCGTAGCGCAGACTGGCAGTTTGCGGCACAGCAAGCGTTCGCGACATACCGTATACGGTCAGGATTCACCTGCTGCCCGAAAGGAGGCCGACGATGATAAGAAACAAGTATCCCTCTGTGGACCTGAAGCTGGCGTACCCGAAGGTGATGGCGCGGAGTGTCGGTATCTCCGCCGTTTTTCTCCTGGTTCTCGCGGTGATGTTTCCCTCTTTCGAGACGGAGACCTCTGCGCGAAGTCGCCGTACCGAGGTGATCTTTGTCGAGCGGATTCCGGAAACCCGTCAGATGCGCCGCCCGGTGTCCGAACGACCCGCCGTGCCGATTGAAACGGATGACGATGAGGTGCCGGACGACGTAACCATCGAATCGACGGAACTGGACCTGGAACGTGTACCCGTGGAACTCCCTCCACCCGTGCGGCGCGAGACTGCGCCCGTCGAGGAGGAAGTCCTGGAATTCTGGCGGGTCGAGCGGAAACCCGTGCTGGTCAGGAGCGCTATGCCGATTTATCCTGAATTGGCAAAGAGAGCCGGGCTGGAGGGGGTGGTGTTCGTGGCGTTCACGGTGGGCGCAGACGGAAGCGTCAGACAGATCCGCGCGGTTCGAGGGCCTGAGGTCTTCAGGGGGGCGGCGGTCGAGGCGGTTTCGCAGTTCGTATTCGAACCGGCCGTGCAGAACGACCGTGCGGTCGCGGTAAAGATGTCGATGCCCATCCGGTTTCGGCTGAGCGATTGAGCGGTACGGCGGCTCTACAGGTCGCCTGGATCCAGAATTAGGAGTTCCATGTGTTCCTTGTTGACCGAGTAGGCCACGATCAGGCGATCCTCCTCGACCAGTGCGCAGGGATACTGGTGGCCGTGCGCCTTGAGCGCGCCTGGAAACGCAATCGTGGCGGGTTCGTTGATCAGAAAGTACTGTCGCTCGAATTTCAAGCCGTCCTTCGAAATGGAAATCATCAGCGGCACCCGGTTCAACAGGTCGGCGATAGCGTTGTTGATAAGAAAATAACGCCCGTCGGGGAGGCGTCCCGCGCTGACGCGAGACTTCGAGTCCGGGATATTCGATAGCATTGGCGGCGTCCAGCTTCGGCCGCCGTCCTCGCTGACGGCCACGCGCAGCCTCATCTCGTCCGTCTCGTTCCGGTGGAACATGAATATCGCGCCCTCGTCCGTTTCGTACCACGATGCCTCACCGTACGGAAACCGTCCCGAGTCCATCCCCCGCGAACCATCGAAGGGGATCTGCACGATCTCCGGACGGTCGAGAGGATTCGCTCCGGGCCAGAGAAACACGATCGGGTGTCCCCGCCTTGACCCTGCGCACAGCAGCCTCCCCTCCCGCGTCAACCGCGGCGCCTCGAACCAGAAGCAGTCCTCGGCGACGTCGCGCTCCGTCCAGCTCTCCCCGTCGCCGGACGTGACGAGACCCACGCCGCAGGTTATCCTGCTTTCGTCTCCCGCGCTCATCCCGGGCCTGCGTGCGGCCCCGCCGCCGGTTTTCGTCTGCACGAATACGGTGAGACGATCACCGTAACCCATAATTCCGCCGGTATTGCGCCACATCCTTCCAGTGTCGTCTCCCGGCGCGACGCAGGCGGGGCGTGACCAGTTGGCGAGATCCTCGCTGCGTGAAATCATCGTCTGTTGCCCCGGCGCTTCTTCGTCCACGCGTCCGTTGGAGAAGACGTACCAATATTCCCCACGCCAACTGCAGATGCCGGCCTGATGATTGTAGGTCCCGAACCCCCGCGAACCCGTCGCCACGCGAACTCGCCGGATCGGTACCTGGTCGAACCAGGCCGGCCAATCCCGACCGTCGGGCCGTGTGCAGCCCGCCTTCCTGAACTGCGACGTTACCAGGTTGTCCCTCACCCTCTGCCTGAGTTCGGGCGTAAGCATGGAGATTCGCGTTTCCGTGTAGATGTCCGGAACGGGCATGATCGGGTTCCTCTTGTTCGCTTGCGATCCCAGTTTCGTATGTGGGCGCTCAGTCCACGACGTTGACGACGACCTCCACTTCGTCTACCGTGATCTCGCTGGATTCGGCGCTGTTTTTCGCAACCAGCCGGATACCCAGAGAATTGTCGCCGTAGATTCCGGGCGGAGACGTCAGACTGACGCGGAACTCAGTGTATGCCGCCAGAGGACGCCCCTCCCACGCCGGTCGGCCTTGCGGATGCCAGATCGACCTGATCGCACCGGCCGGGATCTCCCGGGCATTGAGCGTTACGGCAATCTCATCCTCGGGACACTTGCTGATGGCCCTGAAGATCAGCCATGCACCGGGAGGTCTGCCCGCCCGGTTGAAAGTACCGGCGTACACGCCGCGCTCGTCCAGCGGCAGTTCGGCTTTCTTCGGCAGGCGCTCGCAGATCCGAAACGGGAATTCCGCCGTCGGACCGGACTCGCTCACGGTTGCGCGGCGATGCGGGATGACGATGCTCCGGTAGCCCTTCGGGTGGAGTTCGTGCGCCCAGAGCGGCAGGAAGAGATAATGCCTGTCTCCCCCGGCAACCGCATCCGGGTCCTTTAGAGTGTTGAAGTATCCGAGGGCGCCGGGGTACATGTCCGCGGGACCGGGATAGCTCCTGCTGCGGAGTTGGCCCCACATATAGACGTCGTAGTTGTGCGTGGAAACCCCGTCGGCGCCGGATTCATAGTAGTTTCGGACGGCGGCGCGGTAGTTGTCCAGCGACATGACCGCACAGTTTCCCGGCACGTCGGCCTGGATGGCGGGATAAAGGAAACAGGATTCAGTGCCGCGGACGATTCGGGCGAATTCCTCGACCTTCATGTTGAAGTTGGTGTAGTGGTAGTCGGTGGGCGCGACGTAGTCGACAAGGCCTTCCCCGACCCACGTGGGAAGGTCGAACCCGAAATGCCGGCATTCATCCAGCGTCGTGGGCACCCTGACACCCATAAGGAGACGGCGGCCCCTCCTTTCACCGTTCCTGTCGAGCATCGCCCTCAGGCGCCGCATGAAGTCGGACATCACGGGATGCCGGCTGCGGGCCTTGGAGGGCGGAAAACAATACCCGTGTCGGATGAAATTGAGTTCGATTCCGTCCACGTCGAATCGTGCGGGGACCTCCTCGATGATTGAGAAGACCCAGTCCCGCACATCGGACAGCGAGTAATCGACGCCGTGACCCAGGTCCTTCAGGATCCACTGGGGATGCGCTTCGAAAAAAGGCTTGTTGACACCGTGGCGATCGTTCATCCGGAAGCCCGCGAGCAGTTCGATTCCCTGCTTTCGCGATTCGTCGACGAAGATTTCCAGGGGCATCACGCCGCGATCCATCATCGCGTCGAATCGGCCGAAAGCGGGCGACCGCCAGTTGGGGCAACTGCGGCTGCGGTAGTAGGCGATAAGGCCGTCGAAATACACTTCCGGGACATAGGCGTCGGCGCCTCCTGCGGCAATATTGCGTATCCACGCACGGAGGTGATCGGGTTCGGCCGGATCGCCGAAGAGGAAGGTGCCCGTCCCGAAATGCGAACCCATGTCGCTGGTGTGAATAAGACGCCGGCTTCCCCTCGGAACGCCCCAGGGGATGCCTGAAGCCTGCAACCGGTTGTTCGACGTCAGCCGCGCCATGGCGGATCCAACCCTTGTGAACCGGATCGAGCGTTACGCCGGCCGGCAAGGGGTCCCAATTTGACTTTCTTCCATAACACGCTTATAGTCAATGTGTTATTCGCGTTATTGTTTGCCGGTGCGGTTGTCGGAATGGGTATTGAACAGTCCTTGACTATGCGCGGATGGTTACGCATGGGACGCAGTCTCCCCCATTGCCTGAATCAGTTGCAACTGCGTTTTTCCGATACTCGGCCTGTATCGGAAGAGCCAACAATCCCGGTCCGATGCGAACGGTGCGGCGTCCCGGTTCAGGTCCCCCGGTGGATGGTGCATCGAAGGGTGCGGCTCCACTTCTGCGGCAAAGCCTGCCGTGAGGCGTGGGCAACCGTAGAACCGGATACCGGGGAGCGACCGGCATTGAAGGGCCGACCGCAATTCAGGGGTGGGAACTGGAAGATCCAGGCCGCGCTGGCCAGAGAACGGGACGGCTTCCGCTGCCGGAACTGCGGAGTAACGGAGGAGACGCTGGGACGGCAACTCGACGTCCATCACAAGATACCTGTCCGGCTGTTCGCGTCGGCCGCGGGGGCAAACCGTACCGGCAATCTGATCTCGGTCTGCCGGCCGTGCCACAAGCGTATGGAAGACAGGACGGCGGACGAACTTCCACTCTTCCGCGACGTGAGACATCCCGGCCAGCGGCGGGACCGCGGATAAGGCGCAATATCGCTAGTGTCCTGTCCCGGAAATAAGTTGCCTAAATTCGACCGCCGAGTCGCCCGGCTCGCAAGGCGCCCGCGCGCAGGCGACCTGCGTATGGTCGGCGAGCGAGGGGAACGCAGCGAGATGGGATGAATCGTCGGTCGAATG
>CAZKDZ010000138.1:0-9253 GCA_964551635.1 uncultured bacterium
TGAAGCGACCAAAAGGAACCAAAAGTCGCCGCTGGGCGCGGGGCCTGCCAGATGCATGGCGCGAATAACCTAACTGGAAGTACCAGATCCTCTGGCCTGCCAACCTAGGAAAAAAGCCAATCCCCGGTGCTGAACGGAACAACGCGCCCTGCTCTGGAAGTGCTCGCGAGAGACTTCGCGCTCGATGACAGAATGACGTTTTGAAAGCGAGCGATGTGGCCTGTCAGGAAGGGGTCAGGGGGTAGGTCACGCACGAGAAAAAAGAGGGGCGCTGCGGTTTTGCAGCGCCCCTCTTCTTTAGGCTGTAACCGTTTACTTGTACACTTTCATCTGCCCGGATTTCAGCCGGCCCCAGTACTCGTTCAGGGTCGCCTTGATCTGCGGGCTGAGGATCACGCCGCCGATGATGTTCGGGAAAGCCATTCCGAGGATCATCATGTCGGTGAAGTTGAGTACGTTGGTCAGGGCGGTTACCGCGCCGAGGAAGACAAATGCGACGAAGATGACGCGGAAGACGAGAATGGTGCCCGTGCCGAAGAGATACTCCCATGCCCGCTCACCGTAATAGGACCAGGAGATCATGGTGGAATAGGCGAACAGGACGACTGCAATGGCGAGTACGTGCCTGGCGCCCGGGATGAAGGTCTCGAATGCCGCGGCCGTCATCGCGGCGCCGACCGGCTGTCCCTGCTGGGCCTGGCCCAGGAACTGGGGATCCGCGTAGACACCCGTGATGAGGCAGACGAGCCCCGTCATCAGACAGATGATGATCGTGTCAATGAACGGCCCGATCATCGCGACCATGCCCTCCCGGGCGGGTTCGTCTGTTCTGGCTGCAGCGTGTGCGAATGCCGCGGATCCGAGGCCCGCTTCGTTGGAAAAAGCGGCGCGTCGGATGCCGGTTACCAGCACGCCGACGAATCCGCCGTAGAGCGCATGGGGCGAAAAGGCCTGGCTGAAGATGGTGATCAGCATTTCAGGTATGCGCGTAAAGTTGGCAAGGATGATCAGAAGGCAGGTGGCGACGTACAGGAGGCACATGGTTGGCACGACGCGGGAGGTAACGCGCCCGATTCGCCTGATACCGCCGATGATTACGACGGCGACCATGGCGGCGAGTACGATGCCGACCAGCCAGTTGTACTCCTTGAAGACCGGCGAAACGGTGCCCAGTATTTCCAGCGTCTGATTGGCCTGGAACATATTGCCGCCGCCCAGGCTTCCCCCCACGGTCAGAAAGGCGAACATGACCGCCAGAGTGCGTCCGAATGCCCCCATGCCTTTTGACTTGAGGCCGTTCTCAAGGTAATACATGGGTCCGCCCGAGACGTGGCCGTCGGGGTGTATTTTCCTGTACATGACTGCCAGGGTGCAGGAGGCGAGCTTGGAGGACATGCCGAAGACCGCGGTGACGAGCATCCAGAAAATCGCGCCCGGCCCGCCGAGACTTACGGCGATGGCGACTCCGGCGATGTTTCCGAGCCCGACCGTGGCTGAGAGCGCGCTGGTGAGGGCCTGGAAATGCGAAATTTCCCCGGGATCGTCCGGATTGTCGTAGCGGCCGCGGATGACGTCGATGGAATGGCGGATTCCCTTCAGGGAAATCCAGCCGAAGAAAAAGGAATAATAGATGCCGCCCAGTAGAAGCACCACGACGATAAGTGGAATCCCGGTGCCGAACGATGCGAAGAGGACCGCCGCCAGAAGTTCGACCGTGTTTCCGAAGAGCATGTCCAGGTCGGCAAGGTTGGACTGTATCCAACTGTTTGCCGAATCACCGGTGGCGGCTTCCCCTGCGCAGACCATGACGGGAAAGACCAGCCCCAGGAGCAGGATCGAACTGAGAGTGACAACGGACCGGCAATTGACTCTTTGCATAGAGACCTTCCTTGCCATCGGGTTGTGGGATGCTCAAGTGTTAATATGGATTCGTAAGTGTTCGTGGTCGTCAATTCGAATATGTGGAATCCCGCGGGCACAGGCAACAGCAATCCCGCGCGCCCGGCCCGCTCGAACAACCGGCGCTTTTCCTAACCTCAATTCCGCAAAAACAGCAAAGCGACACCTCGACGAATCTTTCCCTAACGGGCAGAAATAGTCGTAAGGAAGAGGATTTTTCCGGTTAACGTCCAGTGACCAGGTTTATCCTGGTAATCCGCCTTCTAATCGCCTTGATCAACTTGCATATTTCGAACTAACGTTCACGAAAACATACGAATCCTGGTTAACGATCGGCTCATTCGCGCCGCCGTTGAACCTCTTCCTGCTTGGGGCTTCCGCGGGTGATCCGGCGCAGCCGCTCCTCGTGCGAACTCCCGGCGAGCAGGAGATTCTCCTTCGTGACGGACAGATGCCGCGAGATTTCCCGGTACCCGCGGATGAAGGTCTCGGCGTAGCCGGTGCCGGCCTTCCATCCCTGAAATCCCGCACTGGACTCGATCCGCTTTATTGCGAACTCCGCCGTATGCCCCTGGGATTCGAATATTTCCTCTGCTTTGATCCGTTTCTCAACCTGATCGGAGATATCGATACAGACGTCAACCTCGTGGAACCCGTAGTCGATGCCCGTATAGTAGATGGCGGCCACTCTGTGAGGCGCGCGGCCAAGTTTTGTGTCCGGGATGGACGCGTGGTTGAGGGCTTTCTGGACGGCGATGCCGGCTGCGGTATGGTCGTTCACCCACGCGTAGTGAAAGCGGCGGTCGGGAAGGGTGTAGGGCGCGTGGGTCAGGATCATTTGAGGGCGGACGGCGTAAAGGATATCGGCCAGTGCCGACACCACGTCTTCGGTGACCTCGAGGGGATGATCGGAGAACGGCAGCACGGTAACGTCGATGATGCCGAACACAGCGCATGCCTTTGCAAATTCCTCTGTCTTGCGTTTTGCGTAGTCCTCCTGAGATCCGTGAATGACGTTCCTGTCCCGCCGGTCGGACGGCTTGCGCAGTTCGTCCGCCAGTTCTTCGTTATGGGTGCGCTGTCCTCCGGTGATCGCCACCACGGAGACGCTGTCGCCGCGATCGACGTGGTGGGCGCAGGTGCCCCCCATGTGGCAGACATCGTGCGGATGGGCCACCACGACCAGGATCTTGAGGCTCTCATCTCCAGCAGGCGGCATGATGGGTTTGTTCCCTTCCGGATTCAGGCCGGCGGCGACCACGCCGGCGGCGCGATGCCCTCGATATGGGTCTTGACGTCGATCACGGCCGGTTTCCCGGATGTAATCGCCTCGTCGAGCGCGCTCCCGAACGCTTCCGCCCTTCGTACCGTGATGCCCACGCAGCCCATCGATTCCGCCATTCTGGCGAAGTCGCCGTCTGTCATATGCCAGAGCTCGTCGGACCCCGGTTCCGGGCCTCCGTAGATATCTTCGTTGAGTCCCTTCTCCTGGTTGAGGGAGCGGTTGTTGTTGACCACGACGACAACAGGGATGTCGTTTCGAACGGCAGTGTCCAGTTCCGTAACGTGATACCAGATGCCGCCGTCGCCGGTGAAGCATACAACCGGGCGCTCCGGAGCGGCGCACCGGGCGCCGACTGCCGCGGGAATGCCCCAGCCGAGGGATCCGGAACATCTGATATAGGACTGACCCGGATGGATGAGATCGATCAGGGTTCCGGTCCAGATTCCGGAGTGGCCGGTATCGGAAACGAGGATGGCGTCGGAGGGAAGATGCCTTGTCAGTTCGCTGCACAGGCGCTCGGGGCGAATGGGGACCTCGTCCGAATTGACGTACGGGGCCACGCTCTCCCGCCACCGGGACGTGAGTCTCCGGACGCGTGCCGTCCAGGCGTCGCGCGTGACGGACGCCGGCGCGGCATCGATCAGCCTGGAAAGCCCGGCCTTCGCGTCGGCCTGAATTCCAAGGCGGATCGGATAGGAGCGTCCGATTTCGGACGGGTTGATGTCAAGTTGAATGACATGGGTGCCTGCCGGAGGAACGGTCCAGTCGTTCGTGACCTGACCGCCGGTATGGCTTCCAACGAAGAAGACCAGGTCCGCCTCGCAGACGGCGCGGTTTGCGCATTCCCTGGAATACAATCCGCAGACGCCCACGGCCAGGGGATGGTCGTATGGAAAGCCTTCCTTGGCGTTCAATGATGTTGCCACCGGAATGGAGAGCTTTTCCGCGAACGCCCGCAGCGCTGCGCCGGCTTCGGAGGAGACGATCCCGCCGCCGGCGACGATTATCGGGCGTTCGGCGGCGGCCAGCAGATCGATCGCCTTGCGGACGGCCTCCGGGTCGGGTTCGGGCCGGAAGGGAGGCAGTTGGGAGAAGGGCTCTTCGGTCACCACGTCCAGATCGGCTTCGGCGTTCGCCACCACGTCTCCGATGAATCCCGCCATGTCTAGATGAACGGGCCCGGGCGTTGCCGTGGTGGCTTCCCGGAAGGCCTGCCTCAGGAAATAGGGAAGTTGCTCGGGCCGGTCCACCAGAACGTTGTATTTGGTAACCGCGTCGAACGGCGCTACGTGGTCCACTTCCTGATAGGCGTGCCGGTGCCGGTTGATCTGTGTCTGACGGCCGGTGATTGCGATAACGGGAGAACACGCGAGATACGCGTCCTGAAGCCCGGCGGCGAGGTTTGCGGCCCCTACGGATTGCGCCATGCAGATGCCGGCGCCACGGCGCACCCGCGCATAGGCGTCGGCCATATAGGCCGCGCTTTTCTCGCCATGGGTCATGATGCGCCGGATTCCCAGCCGTTCCATTTCCATCAGGGCACGGGGGGCGATCACGGGCATGAAGAACACGTGGGTGATCCCGTATCCGTGGACCGTCTCGGCGATGAACCGGCCGCCGGTCAGGCGGGGCATAAATCCTCTCCTCTGCTGGTGAAGGTGCTTCGATAAGCTCAGGTACCAGCGCGTCAGCCCTGAGCCGCTCCCTGAGCCTGCGGTCCCTGAGCTTGTCGAAGGGCCGAAGGGTCGGCGAAGGGATGTCGATTGGCCCTTTTCGGATAGCGAAACGGGGGCATTTCGACATTTCGACACGCTCAACGCAAGCATGCTCAATGACCACGTTTCAGCGAGACGGAATGAACGTAGAGAGAACGGTTAGATACTTTTGGGACAGTATACTAAGCCCTTGTCAGCCGCAGCCAGAGAGAATCGGCTGCGGCTTAGGGACCTGTGGAATTCACTGGCCGAGATCGAAAGGCCCGCGAAAGGAAATCTAAGCCGTACCGATTGAATTTGAAAGTGAAAACGGCACGGGCAGGGCACATTGGGACGGGCGAGCGCTTCTCCCCTGCGCCGGCTTTTTCCCGTTTCCCCGGGTTTCCCGTCTCTTTCCCTGGCGCTGAAGCGGGTGTTTCCACTTGACTTTTCATTGTACGTGGGAGATAATGAAAGCTGGTGTGTACGGCGCAAATTTCAGGAGGCCGGTTTGGATTTCTCTCTGTATCTGCCCATCGCGGGCACGAGCGTCAACCTGTGGTTGCTGCTCATGCTGGGCGCCGGCGTCGGGCTGCTTTCGGGTTTGTTCGGCGTGGGCGGCGGGTTTCTGCTGACGCCTCTGTTGATCATGATCGGGATACCTCCCACGATTGCAGCGGCATCCGATGCCAATCAGATCGTGGCGGCTTCGGCATCCGGGGTCTATGCCCACTGGAGGTTGAAAAACGTCGATCTTCGGATGGCCTTCTTGTTGATCGTCGGGGGGTTCGCCGGCGGCACTGCCGGCGTGCAGCTCATCAAGGTGTTGCGTGCCGTCGGCAGCGCGGACCTCGCGATACAGATCAGCTACGTCTTCATGCTGGCGACTGTGGGCGGCATCATGTTCGTGGACGGGCTTCTGGGGCTTCGCGCGGAAACGGTCGTCAGGGATGGGGACCGTGCGAGGCGGGAATTGCGGATAACCTGGGCGGAGCGACCGCTGGCCTGGGTGAACAAGATAGGTGGTATGGCGTCATGGTTCGTCCGGCTCTACCGTGCGCTGCCGTGGAAAACCCGGTTTGAGACGGCCGGAACCACGATGTCCTTGCTCGTTCCGTTGGGGCTGGGAATTCTGGTGGGCATGCTCGCCGCGATTATGGGCGTGGGCGGCGGCTTCATCATGGTGCCGACCATGTTGTACCTGCTGAAGATGCCCATGCCCGTCGTGGTGGGAACCAGTCTGTTGCAGGTGATGTTTACGTGCATCAATGTCACCCTGATGCACGCCTATACCAACCATACAGTGGATTTCGTGCTGGCGTTAATGCTGCTTGCAGGGTCCACGTTGGGGACACAGGCGGGCGTCCGGATCGGCAGACGCCTGGGGGCGGAGCAGTTCAAGATGCTCCTCGCCGCAATTGTGCTCCTGGTGATGGGAAAGATGCTGTCGGATCTGCTGTCGGCGCCGGCTATACTGCTTGCAGACTGGGGAGGGCGCGCATGATCTGCCGGGTCTGCGCCGGTGTGTTGACGATGCTTATTGCCGTGCCTTGTGCGGCGGAACCGTCGCTCCAGCTGTCTCCCTCGCGCGTTGAGGTCAACCTCTTTTTCAGGGGCGCCGGACTGGTTGCGACAGGGACGGTTCAGAGGGACTGCCAGGTCGTCTTGACACTGGAAGGGGAACGGCGCGCCGCCGCGTATCGCAGAAAGGACAGGCGCGGCCCCCTGTGGGTAAGTACGGGCAGTGTTGTGTTCAACACTCCGCCGGGGCTCTATATGGTCGCCGCTTCAAGCGACTCCGCGGACCTCGTTCGGCATCTGGAAGCCGCTGGGGAGGGGTTCGGCGCGCTTCGACGAAGCGTCGCCATCGAGCAGTCGCCTCCGGGCGATGACGGGTCCGTGTTCGACGAATTTCTGCGCCTGAAAATTCAGCGGGGATTCTACGCGGTGCGGCCCGGTTCGGTGGCGTTGTCCGGTCGCGACGACGCATTCGCCGGTTTCCGTGCGGAATTCCGGGTGCCGCCCGCTGTTCGGCCCGGAACCTATCGCGCAACGCTGTATTGTTTCAACGAACACACGCTGGTCTCTGAAACCGTACAGTCGATTTCCGTAGAAAAAACCGGGCTTGTACGGATGCTTTCCAACGTCGCCTTCCAACATGGGGGTCTTTACGGCATCGTCTCGGTACTTGTGGCGCTGGCCGCGGGGTTGGTTGTGGGTATGATATTCCGTAAATTGTAACGGGTGCATCACGATGGATGTCCGGGCGGGGACAAACGGGGCGCGTTCAGACTGGATAGACGGCGCGGCGGGGACGTCCGGCGCGAAAACGGCTCCTGTCCGACTGAACGGGGAGTCCTGGACCTGCCGCCCGCGAAAGGAGTTGCGGCATGTGTAGTGTTCGGACGACGCTGGCGGTCTGCCTTTCGCTGTGTACGATGGCAACCTGCGGGCGGGCGGTTGCGGAGAAGATGACAACCGGGGATGCGAAGACCGATGGTCTGATGGTCGCCATTCAGGAAAAGCTGAAGTCAATCAAGACGTGTGAATTCCATGTCAGGACCCTGTTGACGGTGGAAGGCGAGCAGTTTGAAATCCTGGACGACGTCACCGCTCAAACTCCGGCAAGGATGCACGTGGCCCGTGTGCTTGCCGGCCGGATCCGTCAGACGATTGTGTCTGACGGCAGCCTGATGTGGCGTTACGACCCCGAGGAGAAGATCGTCTACCGGATCAACATGGCAAGAGTCTACCGGGCAACGCAGGTGGAAGCGGATGCCGACCAGCCGAATCCCATGCGTCCATTCCGTGCTCTTGAGTGGAAGTCTATCCGGTATACCGGGACGGACACGTTGAAGGGCGAAATCCTTCGGGTGTTCGAAGCCACGCCGGAGGTTACGCTGCTGTATGCCGAGCTCCCGGAGCCGCCATCCAGGGTCCGTTTCTCGGTCCACCCTGAAGACGGACTGGTGAGGGAGACGCGGTACTTTAACGGGGAGGGTAAGAAGCTGCTGTCACGGCGATTTGCAACCATGAAAACAAACGTAAAGGTGGACGAAGAACAGTTCGAATTCGTCGTGCCGGCGGGGGTTCACGTGATGGACGTGACGGACGATATCATCGACTTGATCAAGACGACGAAGGCGGGGCAGCCCAAGAAATAGATCCCCGAAGTTCGGCGTCACACGGAGACACGAAGACACAAAGAAAAGCATAAAGAACAAGCAAGAACGAAAGGCTGGATCAGAAGCAACCTCCACCCAGCCCCGCAGACCTCTCTCCCCGTCCCTCTCAGAAAAAGCTGTCAGCGTTCAGCCGTCAGCCATCAGCTAAAAACGAAAGGCAAAACCAAAAGCCACCGTTCCCCCCGCAGACCTCTCTCCCCGGCCCTCTCTCCTAAAGGAAAGAGGGAGCAAAGGCAGGTCTCGCGCTATAGCAGGTTCATCCATTCGAGCGACCGGGGGTATTGGGGGTTTTTCCGTGCTTATCCGGCCAGCAGTGTCGCATTGGAACAGCTGACGATATTGTAGGCCACACAAATCCCGTTTATGCCTCTGAGGGGATTCACGGAAAAACCGGCCCCCTGCCGAAGGGCGCGCTTCTTTTTGGTCCTTTTTCTTACGCGCATAAGAAAAAGGACGTAAATAATAGAAAAACAGAGGAGTTATGAGAAAAGAGCTGGAATGAAAATTGAAAAAACCGTCGTTTGTTTTTCTATTCGAAATCATGCCTGCAGAGTGTTCCTTAAAAGCGGGGAGACGGGAGGGTAGAGAACCACACTCGGCCCCACCACCAGGTGAGACGTAAGCCGTGAGAGGGGAGATATTGCCTGCCTTGTGAGGTTTCTTCTCGTGCCGGAGGCAAGAAGGGAAAACATACCGGGCAAGGATTTCATCTACCGTCTACCCTCTTACCTCTACCCGTCTTTTTTCTGCCGTCTACCCGCCCTTTGGCGACCCATCACCGTTCCCCTCCTAAAATACGTTTCTAAAGCGCCATGCCGAAAGATACGGCCAGCAGAGTGGCCAGGCCCAGAAAGCTGACGAACCCGATGACGTCGGTTATGGTAGTCAGGAAAATCGACGCGGACTGCGCCGGGTCCTTTCCCAGGGCGGTGAGAACAATAGGAATGAGCGCTCCCGATAGACTGGCCATGGACATTGAAAACACCATCGATACGGCCAGCACAAGGGGAAGCCCGATCGTACCGGACCAAAGGTATGCGGCCAGCGACGCGACCAGTGCAATCGCCACCCCGTTGACAAACCCGGCCAGCAGTTCTTTCCGGGCAACGCGAAACCAGCGTCGCGGCCTGAACTCCCGCAGCGCAAGGCCGCGAGACGTCACCGCCAGGGCCTGTGCGCCGGTATTGCCC
>CAZKDZ010000139.1:0-4780 GCA_964551635.1 uncultured bacterium
TCAGCCTATGTGCTCTCGCTGGTCGCTTTCTTCTGTGGATTGCTCAGCAAGGAGAGCGCGCTCGCGTTATTGGGCCTGGTTGTCGCATATGACGTTGCGGTTGGGATGGGGGGCGCAAAGGGCGGAGATTCATTGGGCAAGAACGGTGCAGGGAGAGGTCCCTCTACGTCGGGTTCGTCCCGATCGGCGGGAGAACCGCGGGGGAAGGCGGTTCTCGGCAGCATTCTGGAAGTCGGTCGGACAAGATGGTGGTGGTGGCTTGGCTTCGCGGGCGTATTCGCGATCTGTCTGGTTGTGCGAAGCGCCGCGGCGGGGCTCGGCTTCACACCCGGCGGAATGACGGAACTGGTAAATCCACTCTATGGCGCTTCGATCGACACGCGCATTCTGACTGCCGGGAGAATCTTCTGTCACTATGCGATGCTTCTCATATTGCCGTGGCGGCTTTCCGTGGATTACTCGTACAATGCGATTCCGTTTGCCGCTTCACCTTTGGAGCCGGACGTGGTCGCGGGACTGGCGTTGAGCCTTACGGGATTGTGGTTGTGGGTTCGAACGCTGGGAAAATGGCCGAAGATGTTTTTTTGTGGAGCGCTTTTCTGGGTACCCTATTTGGGGGTGTCACAGACCGTGGTTCTGCTGAACTCGATGGTCCAGGAACGGTTTCTGTATATCCCCGCACTCGGTGTATTCGCGATTGCCGGGATTGGAACAGAGTGGCTGTTCCGGAGGTTCGGGTTCGGCGTCGTTGTCGCAGCGGGTCTCGTATGCATCGGATATGCCGCGCGTACGGTGGTGCGAAACAAAGATTGGAAGGATGAATACAGTCTGTTTTCCAGTGCATCCAGCGCATATCCGGCGAGCGCCAAGATGCACCAGGCAGTGGGTCAGGTGCTTGCCGAGCGGGGACTGATGGACCAGGCAATTCTGGCTTTTCAGCGTGCACTGGCCATCCGGGAAGAGGCCATGACTTTTAACAACCTGGGCAACGCGTACGGCGTGAAGGGTTCCTTTGAACCGGCGGTCGCGGCATATCGGAAAGCCGTGGATCTGGACCCGCACTATGCAGAGGCATGGATGAATCTGGGCGTGACGGCCATGCGGGCCGGCAAACCGGCGATAGCCGCCGAAGGATTCAGGCAGGCAGTTGTCCTGCTGCCGAAGGATAGGGAGGCTCACTTCAACCTCGGAGTGTCCCTGGAGAAGACGGACAAACCGGTGGAGGCTGCGGAGGCATATCGCAGGTCCGCGGCCCTGGGCGACGCGAAAGCGTTGTTCAATCTGGGCGCAGTGCTTCAAAACCTGGGAAAGCTGGAGGACGCGGTCTCGGCCTACGACGCGTTTCTGGAGCAATGGCGGGGCGATCCGGAGGCGTTGTCCGAAGCCCGTCGCCGCATTCGATTGCTGGCGGAGTAAAGGCGAATCACCGCATCAGGAACAGAATCAGCTTTGACTTTTCGTCCATATACCTTATTCTATAGTGATATCCGCTCAAACCCATTCAAGGTAGATTTCTGTCCCGTACAGCAGTAATTGCAGTGTTTTTTTCATGTCATTATCCGGTTTTCGGGGTCGACTCCCTTTGTGTTCTTGTGCCTTTTGTGCTCTTTGTGGTAAATTTACCGGCGATCGTGTTTCGAATTGAGGATAGGGAGGAGCCGTTCGTGTCGGGCGCAGGAAAGACAAAATTCAGTCCAATTGCATTGCGTGTTTTCACCGCATGCTGGTTCACGGCAGGAATCGCGTTGCCGGTCCAGGCGGAGTCCGACAACCGCCGGATCTGGACGACTGCCTACGAAAACGGGCAGGCGGCACTGACCGAGATCTGGTCCGCGGATGCAGCTGGAACCGAACGCAGACTGGGCGCATTTCCCGGCCCGCCGGGACAGTTGGGCTGGTCCGCGGACGGGAGGCGGCTGTTCTATAAGGACCTCCCATTGCGGGACTATCGTCTCTCCGGTCTGGGGCAGGCGGCGGTGCCGATGGTTGAGAGCCAGGTCTGGGAGGTGATGGTAAACGGCACGGTGGTCCGGCGTCCGGGGCAAGTCGAGCTCGGACACCTCGACGTGGTATGGGAATCCGCACAAAACGGGAGTCCGGGAAACGGGCCCAACGGTTCTCTCCCGGGCGTAGAGAAGGCGATAATGACCGTGAAGCTGGCCTACGCTTCCCTGCATCGGTGGGATTTTCGTCAGGCACAGCGTCTCTATCGCGATGCGGCCCAGCAATTCGAGGCGCTGGCGCGGGATCGCCTCCTTTATTCCAAGCCGGCAATGGTTTATGCAAAAATGCTGGCGGGCAGGTCGAGGTTGGCGGCGTCAGAAGGCGCCCGATGGGTCGGCCGGGAGAATCTCTCCGCGATCGGTGAGATGATCCGGGAGTACCGGCGACTCCATAACGGCAATTCGCCTGTCAACCTGCAGATCCTGATGGCTTCTGCCCGCGCGGGCGGATTGGACGAAGCGGAGGAACGGATCCTCAAACAGGTTTTCAGGTCTCCTGAGGATCGGGAGCAACGCACCGTCAGCTATTTCTATCGATCTGTCGCCGCCGACGGCGAGGCGATGGTGATCAGTCCCTATCACCGTGGGCGGCTGTTGGAACTGGTCCGCCACGGGGACGGGTTCGACGTTGTGGACAGGGCCGCCGGAAGAGTACAGGTCGATTCGTTGCTGGACGTGGGCAGCCGGGTGCTGGAAACGGCGCCGGCGGCGTCCGTGCCGGTGCTGCAAGTGGTCACGCTGATGGCGCCCGGGTCAGCGCGAGGGCATTCACGGCTGGGATACGCCTATCTCAAGTCCAAAAATCCCGATGCCGCACTGCTTTCGTTCGAACGCGCGGTTCGGCTGGACCACAGGCTGTCGGAAGCGTACAACGGGCTCGGTCTGGTTTACGAAAAACGGCCGAAAGCCCGGTACGACGCGATCAGGTTCTATACCAAGGCGTTGCAGTACAACCGTGACTACCTGGAGGCGCGATTCAACATCGCCCGACTTCGCCGCAGCCTGCGGGAGCACGACGCAAAATACGACATTGAGAAAGTCATCGATATAGATCCAACGCATGCTCCGGCCTACCTGCTGCTTGGAGAGTGGTACGAGGTCCACGAGGAGGACTTCGAACGGGCGGCGCTCCTCTACGCGCGATACATGACGCTGAGACCTGAGGATCCCGAGGGACGAAAGCGCCTGGCCGCGGTATATCTGCGGTCCCGGAACTATGAACGGATCGTGGATCTTCTTACGGATTACGTCCACGAAAATCCGGATGAAACCGGCGTTATGGCCGTGCTGGCCCAGGCGTGCGTGCAGCTGGGGCGATTGGAGTGGGCGGACCGGTATTTCAGAGAGTACCTGGAGGCGGCCACGCCATACGAGCAGGCGCTGTACCGCGATCCTGTCCTGCTGATGTCCGGTGAGGAACGCGATGCGTATGAGCAGGCCCACGGTTCGGACCGCGTCGAACTGGTCAAGCGGTTCTGGACGGCGCACGACCCGGACCTGACCACGTCCATCAACGAGCGGCTGCTGGAACACTACCGGCGGGTGTGGTACGCTCTTGGCGCCTATTCGAGGGGCAAACAACCGTGGGACCGGCGGGGCGAGGTGTACATACGGTTCGGCGAGCCGGATTACCGTTCGACCTCCGACATGAAGAATTACAACCAGAGCCTGAAGGTGCAGCGGGTCCGGGAACGCATTGCCCGGCAGATGTACGGACAGGCTGCCCTGCAGATGACCTTTATGGGCGGGCCCGTGTACGCGGTGCGCAGCCTGAAAGCCAATCTCAGCGGTGGCGCCAACCTGGGCGACGGGTTCGCCGCCGACCGGCAGGTCGCGGATCTCAGCATTGCCGACCGTAACACCGAGGCCGCGCGGGTGGTTTCCGGCGGTCAGAACCAGCGGACGGGCATCACCTTTGAATCGGGCATTACGGCGGACAATGAGGTATCGGATGCTTCCCTGGAATTGCTTCGGTTCGAGAACGTCCAGATGAACGAGGGCGCCCTGGCCGTAGGCGACACGCGCAACGATTTTGCATTCAAGGCCGTAACCTCCCAGGACGACGCCTCCATGGTTCCCTGGGAAGTCTGGGTCTATACCGACGTGAATGGTGGAATCGAAATCACCTTTACGGACGAGCACATGCGAGGCGAGTTCGATTACGCCCCTCCGCCGATGGACGTGCGCATACCCATGCAGCAGCTTGCACGGTTCAACCAGTTCAATCCGCGGTCCGTGGCCAAACAGGCGTCCCTGGTGACGCCGGACTACTACAAGCCGCCAGAAAACAAACTGCCGCTGGAGTTCTATTACGATCTGGCCAACTTCAGGGAGGACGATCCGGGGGCCGGGTCCGTTCTGGAGGTGTATTTCGGCGCGCCTTACACACTGGGCAAGTACTCGCGGGACGACGACGAAACCGAGATGTTTCTGGAACGTTCCGTGGCATTGAACAACCCGCGTACCGGCGCGGTCTATCGCAGACAGGGCAACCTCGTGTTCCGCGTAGGCGGCGACCTTACAGGAATGCGCGGCGGTTTTGTTCCCGATCTGGTGGGTCTGGACGTCCCCCCGGGCACGTACAGGATGGAGGTGCAGGTCAGGGACAGGTTGTCCGGCCGGCAGGGTCGATACCGCCAGGAAGTGGTAATCGACAACTACGACAGGGAATTCCTGCAGTTGAGTGAGTTGCAGTTGGCTTATTCGGTGGCGGAGTCGGACGAAGCGGGGAAATTCAGGAAGGGCGGTCTCCGCGTTGTACCGATTCCTACGCGTAC
>CAZKDZ010000140.1:0-12177 GCA_964551635.1 uncultured bacterium
ATGTCAGGAAGTCATCGCCCGTCGGTTCGCGCGAAACGGTATGTCGTCTCATCGCTGCACTATCTCGCAACCATGGGCGGAGTTCGTATCCTCGAAAACGGCGGCAATGCCGCGGATGCCGGCGTCGCCACCGGGATCTGCATCAACGTGCTTCAACCGGGGTCCACCCATTTCGGCGGGGTGGCGCCGATCATTCATTGCCCGGGATCGGGCGCGCCCGTGGAGACCATCAGCGGACTCGGACGCTGGCCCCGGGCGGCATGCATCGACACCTTCGAGGAACACCACGACGGCGACCTGCCCCCCGGAATCCTGCTGACCGTTACGCCGGCATCGCCGGATGCGTGGCTGACGGCGCTGGCTCGGTTCGGCACCATGACCTTCGAGCAGGTCATCCAGCCGGCGCTGGACCTCGCCGAAAACGGTCACCCTGTCGACGATCAGTTCCACGCATTCGCCAGCGGAGCGCTGGGGGATGCGCCATCGACAACTGCGGTCTTCAATCCCGGCGGGCATGTTCCACAGACCGGGGAGATCTTCTTTCAGAAGGACCTGGCGAACACCTTCCGGCGGATGATCGACGCCGAACGAGGGGCAGGAGGGGACCGGGCATCCGGAATCAGGGCCGCGCGCGATCTGATCTACAAGGGTGAAATCGCGCGGGAGATTGCCGATTTCTACGTGCGGGAAGGGGGGCTGCTCACGTACGAAGACCTCGCTTCATTCTCGGTCCGGGTCGAACCGCCGGCGCACGTCACCTACAAGGGCTACGACGTCTATACCTGCGGCCCCTGGTGCCAGGGGCCGACGTTGAACATGGCGCTGAAGATCCTCGAAGGGGTTGACCTGCGGAGGATGGGGCATGAATCCGCGGACTCTCTCCATGCGATCATCGAGGGGATGAAACTGGTGTTTGCCGACCGGGAGGCGTACTTCGGCGACCCCGATTTCGTGCAGGTGCCGCTGGCCGGACTGCTCCACGAACGCTATGCCGCCGGAAGAAGGGCTGCCATCGACCTGCGGCGCGCCGCCGCCGATATGCCGCCGCCAGGCGATCCGTGGCCGTTCCACCCGGAACCGCGTGGAAAAAACGGCCCCTTCCCGGCCATGAACCCGGAACGCCCGCAACCGGAGCGACTGTCTCATTGGGAAAGCGACACCAGCTACCTCTGCGTGGTGGACGAACAGGGCAACGCCTTCTCGTCGACCCCGTCCGACGTGGTCGGCTGGACCCCGGTCGTGCCGGGGCTGGGTTTTCCAATATCCGGACGGGGTACGCAGACGTGGCTTGACCCCGAACATCCCTCGTGTCTGCAGCCGTGGAAGCGTCCGCGCCTCACCCCGAACCCCGCGCTGGTCCTTAAAGATGGCAAACCCTTCATGCCCTTCGGTTGCCCCGGCGGCGATGCGCAGGTCCAGGGAATGCTGCAGGTGTTCCTCAATATCATCGAGTTCGGAATGGAGCCGCAGGAAGCGATCGATGCACCGCGCGTCATCAGCCACAGCTTTCCGAATTCATTCTGGCCCCACGGATGTTTGCCCGGCGAGTTGACCGTCGAAGCACGCATCGCCCCGCATGTGCGTGAGGATCTGCGAGGCCGGGGCCATATCGTCGACGACGCTGACGATTGGAGCTCCGGGGTCAGCCGGGTTTGCGCGATTACAGTTGATTCTGAAACAGGCACACGCATGGGCGGCGCGGACCCACGCTCGACGTCGTACGCTATCGGCTGGTGATTAAAGCGCAAAAGGCGGTGAGACGGTAGACGTAAGAGGTTAGAAGACCACACCTTCCCCACCACCTGGTAAGAAGGAAGACGGGAGAGGGGAGAGACTGCCTGCCTCGTTAGGACTCTTTCCGTGCCGAAGGCAATGAGGAAGACATACCGGGCAAGGTCATCTTCTACCGTCTCACCTCTACCGTCTCACCGATTCTGATAGACTGTGTGGCGAGTTCACGGCGCAGACCTGACATTTGCGAACTGGACGTTTCACCGAAAGGGGATTATGCTCACACAAATCGATTATGCGGTCATCGCGGTCTACGCGGTTTTGATGGCCTGGATTGGAATTCTGGCGAAGCGGAAGTCGGCTAACGTGGAACAGTATTTCGCGGCGGGGCACGGGTTGCCCTGGTGGATGGCGGCGATCTCGCACCATGTCTCCGGGTACAGCGCGGTGGCGTTCGTGGGTTTCGCCGGCCGCGCGGCGGTCACGGGATTCAGCATGTGGACCCTGTTTTCGCTCGGGGTGTTCGTGGCGCTGGTGATCGGGTGCCTCGCGTGGGCGCCGCGATGGTCCAGGTTGAAAGTGCTGACGCCGGTGGAATACCTGGAAGCGCGCTACGGCAATTCCGTGCGGGGCCTGATTGCTGTATCCGGTATCCTCATCAAGTTTATCGACCTGGGCATCAAGCTGTTCGCGATCTCGATCGTGGTACACGTGGTAACCGGATGGGCGGTGCTGCCCGTGATCGTCGTATCGGGACTGATTACCATCGCATACGTGTTTATCGGCGGGCTGTGGGCGACGGTACTTACGGACCTGGTGCAATTCGTGGTCCAACTCGTCATGAGTCTGGCCGTATTGTTCATCGCGCTGGATATGGTGGGGGGATGGAACGCGATGTGGGACAGTCTGCCGCGGGAGCGGGCCGGCCTGTTCAACGCGGAAGGCGGGATCAGCGCGAGCTTCTGGCTGGTCTATGTGGTTGTGATCATCTTCAGCTACAACGGCGGCACCTGGGGACTGGCGCAGCGGTTCGTTTCGGTTGAAAAGCCGCGGGATGCCCAGAGAGCAGCGCTCTTGTCAGCGATACTCTATCTCTTCTATCCCATCGTCATTTTTGTCCCCGCGTGGGCGGCGCCGCTGCTGATTCCCGAATACTTCGATCCGAACACACTCCAGCCGATCGCCGGTTTCGACCTGGACCAGACGTATATCCTGGTTACTCAGAAGATCCTTTCGGCCCTGGCGCCGGGGCTGATCGGACTGCTGGTATGCTCGATGTTCGCCGCGACCATGTCCATGATCGACAGCGATATCAACGCGCTCGCGGCGGTGTTCACCAAGGACTTCTACCAGCGGAACTTCAGGCGCGATATTGATGACAGGGCGCTGTTCAGGGCGGGCATGACCATCACGGCGGTTTTCGGGCTCGCGGTTCTGGTGACGGCGGTCGTCATCTCCCAGAGTCAGGGTATGAACAAGGTGTTCGGCCTGACGGTGAAGCTGTTCGGCGGACTCCTGTCTCCCATCGCGATCCCGCTGATGTTCGGCATGATCTGGAAACGTCCGACGGCGCGCGGCGCGATCCTGTCATTCATCGGCGGCGTCATCACCTATTTCATCGCGATTCAATATACTGACAGGTTCGAGATCTACACGGGTCTGGAAATCCTGGTCGCGCTGACCATCTACTTCGGCGAGGGTTATCTCTTCCGACGCAGCGCGGAAAAGGAGGCCGAGGTCGAGGGGTTGTTCGAAAGAATCGAAGGCTGATTCATCTGCATGCTGAAAAAGAAGCCGTGAGCTATCAGCCGTACGCACTGCTGTCCAAGACAGAAACCGACCTGGAACCGGTGTGGTTGCCTTTCCCGGGAGCAAGGGCAGATCGCCTTATGTCATTTCCGTTAGGAGAACTACAATGCTGATCGTCGATTCTCACCTGGATATCGCCCACAGCGCGCTCGAGTGGGACCGGGACCTGCTCCAGCCCATCGCCGAAATTCGTGAGGCCGAGGCCGGAATGACGCAGAAGGGCCGCGGCATGAACGCAGTGAATTTCGCCGAACTTCGGCGCGGCGGGATCGGCCTGTTCTTCGTCACGGTGCACAGCCGTCTCGCCTCGATGGGCAAGCGCTTTCCGGGCGTGCGCACCCAGGACATCGCCTACGCCAGGTGCAGGGGCGAGTTGGCCTACTACCGTCTGATGGAGGCCAGGGGCGTCTTGCGCCAGATACGCGATCTCGCGGAACTCGACGCCCATCTGTCCGAGTGGGACGACGATCCGAAGACGACCCCGCTGGGGTTTGTCCTCAGCATGGAGGGGGCGGACGGCATCGTGGCGCCGGAACAGGTCGCCGAGTGGTGGGATGAAGGCCTGCGGATCGTGAGTCTGTGCCACTACGGGGTCAGCGCATACTCACACGGGACCCAGGCGCCCGGCGGTCTGACGGCCAGAGGCGGCCCCATGCTCGAATCCCTGGAGGCAGCCGGGATTATCCTGGATGTGAGCCACCTGGCCGAGCAGGCCTTCCTGGAGGCACTGGAGATCTTCGCCGGTCCCGTGATTGCCACGCACAACTGCTGCCGGACCCTTTGCGACCACGACCGGCAGTTGGACGATCGACAGATCCGGACGCTGGCGCAACGCGGCGGTGTTATTGGCACCGCCATGGACGTGTGGATGGTCTCCCCATTGTGGGACCGGGCTGCCATGGACAACACGGGCATCACGCTGGAGACCGTGGTGGACCATATCGACCACGTCTGCCAGCTGACGGGGAACTCGCGCCACGCCGCCATCGGCACCGACCTGGACGGGGGCTTCGGCAAGGAGCAATGCCCTTCCGATCTCGACACCATCGCCGACCTGCGGAAAATACCCCCCATCCTTGAAAAACGCGGTTACTCGCAGACCGACGTTGGCAACATCATGCACGGAAACTGGCTCCGCGTCCTGCGCACGGCGTGGAGATGACCGGGATCGGTGTTCTGTCCCGGAAGTAAGTTGCCAGGATTCGGCTGTCGAGTCGGCCGTTTTGCGTCCTTCGACAGGCTCAGGAGTCAGCGGGTGAGCCCTGAGCCGCTCCCTGAGCTTGTCGAAGGGTCGGCGAAGGGATAACGATTGGCCATCGGCTGATATTGAAACGCGGGCATTTCGACAAGCTCAATGACCACGTTTCAGCGAGACGGGATGAATCGGCGGTCGAATGGTGAGGTAGTTCTGGGACGGGACACCTGCCGGGAGGAGTGTTGAAATATGTCGAAAGAGAGCAGTTTCTGTTTTACGCTCGATGCCGCCGCGTTCGAAGTGCGGGGTCAGTTCGATCAGCTCCAATACTGCGAATTGAAAGAGGCCATCGTCCTCAACGATATGGTCCTGATCGAAGACGATGCGCCTGCCATCGGCCGCCCGCAGGGCGCTGAGGACCGGTCCTGGTTCGAAAAATTGCAGGAAGGCGTGATGGTCCGCAAGGACCTGGTCCTGGACGACCCTCGCGCCACGGCTGCCTATCTGGTCTTCAACGGACGGGAAATGGACGACAATGACCATGCGCTGCACATCTCCGTCAACGGTCACCACCTGATCCGGCCTCCGAGCAAGATAGCCCACCCCGCCGCCCGCCACTACTACACCAGCGACTGGGGAGGCTCGCACTTCGACAACTGGTTCGTTGTGGCCGTGCCGGTCGGCGCCCTGCGGCAGGGTACCAATGAGTTCGTCCTCTGGACGGAATCGGAGGAAACCAGTTGGGAGATCATGGTGGCCGCCGATGGAGAATATCAGCGCGGCTCTGAAACGCGACACCACCACCCTGATCGAAGCGCAAAGAGCCGGGACGGTGGCCGCACATGGGATTTTGAACACCTGGGCTGGAAGGATGAAATCGACGGGGAGTACGCCATCCGCCTGAGCCTGGATCGCAGCGTACCACGGGGCGCCTATATCTCGCCGGTGATCGACCTGGCTACTGGAGGGGACGCAGGGGGAATCGGCAAATTGCTCGAAATAGAAGCGTGCCGGATAAGGTGGGATGTGGATGTGCCCAAGGGAAGCCAGGTGAGAGTAGAGGCGCGCCTGGGCGACAGTCCGGTGCCCGGAGCCGGCTCGTGGCCACAGTTCAAGCCCGTAGCGAGTCTCTCCAGGAAGTGGCGCGCGCCCGCCGGTCGCTACATGCAGTTCAGGATTGTCATGTACGCCAGCAATCCGTTGGTGACGCCGGCGTTCAAGGGGATTGAAGTGGAAACGACGTGCCGCGAGCACAAGCACCGTCCCGGCGGACGCTACCACCTTCGGCAACTCCGCAACGGCAGCGTCATCCGCCCGTCCCTGCCCTACGCCCACGAAGATTTCGCCCGCCTGAACGAACTGCGCCATCGCTTTGAACTGGACGCGCTGGTCTCGGACGCGGCGACCGAGTTCGAAGCCCAACTGAAGCTTATGCATTGGGCCTACAAGGTGCCGCTCGGTGGCCTGGATGCGTACCGATGGAATTACTTCGATCTGCCTCTACTCAAGAGGGATGCGAGTGGGCGCCCCGGCCTGTTGGGCGACTACCGGATGCGCCGGCGCGACGGCCACTGCCTCTACTGTAACCTGACCCTGATCGCCGCCTGTCTGTCCATGGGTTTTCCGGCCCGCTGGGTCAACATTTCCACAAAACACACGTACGGGCACGAAGTTGCTGAAGTGTGGTCCAACGAGTTCGACAAGTGGATATTCCTGGATGCGACGCGCGATTACTACATCTACGATCCCGATACGGGCATTCCCCTGGGTCTGGTGGAAGTCAGCGAGCGCCTGGCGGAAATCATGCCGGGACCGGCGACCTGGGAATATCCCATCCAGTGGCGCCTGCCGGACCTCGAAATGCTCCGCGCCGCCCGCGTTGCCTATCGCCAGGGTGACAATGCATTTTCGATTGACGATCTGAGCGGTGGACCGGAGCACCTGATGCTCAAGGGACACTTGCAAATGGTGCGGCGCAACGACTTTGCCAGCCGGCCTTGGCCGCTACCGTGGCGCCTGTCCAGCAACTGGGGAAGCGATCTCTTCTACTGTTTCTACGGCGACGTGTTCCCCCGTAAACGGGAATACCACCAACACACCAGGCGTTGGCAGGATTTCAGTCCCCCGCTCAACCGGACGGAACTCTTTCTGAACGAAACCGCCGAGACGGGTGTCCTGCGCGTGGATGCGGATACCGAGACGCCTTGCTTTGACGCCTTTCTGCTAAAGATCGACGGAGCCGCATGGAGGGAACAGAAAACCCCCTCGCTTCGGTGGCGCCTGCACGAAGGCCTGAATCAACTTCGGCTCAAGGCGCGCAACAGCTCGGGGGTTTGCGGTCCGGAAAGCTACGCGGCGGTCGTGATGAATACCTGAGGGGCTACACGGGTGGGACGAGGAGTCCTGGTCAGTTGTCCTCTACGGACCCGTCCTCGTACCTGAGCTCCTCCCGAAGAATCGGTTTGTAGGGATGTGCCAGAGCAACCTCCTCGTTCAGTTCGAGTCCGAGACCGGGGGTATCCGGCAGCGTTACGAATCCGTCCTCAACTTGGAACCGGTGCCCGTAGAACAGGTCGTCCCGCCAGTCGGTCTTTTCTCTGGATGAATCGTCCGCATAGTTGGCCATCTCCTGGATCACGCTGTTCGGGCAGTTAAGGCCCATGTGGATCTCGGCGGCCACGCCCACCCTGCTGTAGGTGATGTGGGGTGAGACCTGGATGTACTGCGCCTCCGCCATGGCCGCGATCTTCTTGAACTCCGAGATGCCGCCGCAGTGGACGATATCCGGATTGATGTAGCTCACCAGGCGTTTGGCGATGATGTCCTGGAAGCCCCACTTGGTGAAGTTCCGCTCGCCCATGCACAGCGGTACCGTCGTGCGTTCGCTGAGCCACTCGAGGGCGTCGTTGGATCCTTCCACCTGGATCGGTTCCTCCACCCAGAAGGGGCGGTAGGGTTCAACGGCCTTGCAGTACTCCAGGGCCATCGTGGGCGTCAGCCGGCCGTGGGCGTCGATGAGGATGTCGAAATCATCGCCCCCTTCGATCCTCATTTCCTCGATCTGCGCAACCGCGCGCTTCAGGTCCCAGGGCATGGGTACGGTGAGCGGGTCCCCGGCTTTCGTCACAGGCGGACCCGTCTTGACGGCATTGCATCCCATGGCACGCGCGCGCTGCACACCCGCTTTCCCCCCGCCGCCGGCGTAGATGCGGACCTTGTCCCGCGCGGCGCCTCCGAGGAGCTTGTAGATGGGCAGACCCGCGATCTTTCCCAGGATGTCCCACAGGGCGATATCGATGGCGCTCAGAGCGGTGGTTAAGAGCACGCCCACGTGCCACCGGTTCCACCTGAAAAGCCCCTGCCAGAGCAGCTCGATGTCCGTGGGATTCCTGCCGATTAGATGGCCCTCGAAGTCCCTGATGCACTGGGCGATGGTGCCCACCTTGTTGTCGCTGATCGAACCCTCGCCCAGTCCCGTGATCCCCTCGTTGGTTCTGATCTTCACGAAACAGCAGTTGCCTTCCACCAGAAACGTGTCCACGCCGGTGATCCGGATGCCAGAGTAAATCGGTACGTCTTCGTGCGTCATCTTCAGTGTCTCCTGTGAAGTTCTCTCGAAAGGTACTTCAAGCGCAATGTCAAGATCCACCTCTCCCCACCGCCCTGACCTCTCTCCCCGGCCCTCTCTCCTAAAGGAAAGAGGGAGAAAGGCAGGACGTTGCAACATCGATTCACGGATGCCTGACGATTGTAGGGGCGACCGGCCGGTCGCCCTTTCGCAATCAACTGGTAGGTTGGCACAGCAAGTGTAAATATGCGGAATAGTGTTCCGCAAATTTCCCCTACACGGCTTACCTCTACCCTCTCCCGTCCACTCACCGCCTTTATTCCTTCATCCTTCTTCCTTCTTCCTTCTTCCTTTTTCCTTCTTCCTTTTTTATACCGGATAATTGACCTTCAAGTGCTTGAAGTCATCCGTCAGCTCGAACGCCTTCCCTTCCGCGCGGGCGCGGTCCTTGTCGATGTCGTTCGCATCTTTGACGAAGGCATTGCTGACGACGTCTTCGGCCTTGTAGGGATTCCGGATCTGCCCGAGTTTGTGAACGGTGTCGATATAGGCCTGCCAGGATTCCAGGTCGCTGTATCCGTACCCCTTTCCAATGCGGTCCCCGTCAAAGTAGATGGTGCCCAGTTCCAGCATGGAGTCCAGCGCAAGCTGCGGCGCCATCTGCTCCTGCAGGGCCGGAAACCGGCTATAGGTGATCTGACCGGCGGCGCGCGGGTTTGCCCGCGAGAATTCGTAGGCCATGCAATTGGCCTTGAAGAAACGCGTCCAGATGTCGACGCGCGTTTCGTCCTTCAGGTCGTCGCGGTGAATGGCATAGCCGTTCGACGGATGATTGGAGAACTCCATACCGACCAGAAACTTGAGCTTCATTCCGAGAGCCTTCCATTGGGCGGCCAACCCTCTCCAGGCGAGCCCCGCGTCCGCGCGACCCAGCGCGACCATCTGCCCCCACTGAGGGCCGCCGTTCAGGTACGTGACGGAACCTGGATCCAGCCCGGCTTCCACGAGGATGGGATCGATGATCACACGCCATCCTTCCGAGGCGACGGCGATCTTCTTGCCGGCCAGATCCTGGACCTTCGTGATCGGACTGTCTTCCGGCAACGCGAAATCGAAGACCTGCTTCATCACCATCTCCCAAACGAGAACCACCGGGATACCGGCGTCGATGCTGGACAGCAGAACGCCGGGAGACGGGAATCCCATATCCGCCTGTTTCTGGCCGACCAGTTTGGTAACCGCCAGCGCCTCGGTGGGACCGGGTTGCAGCACCACATCCAGATTCAGTTCCTTGAAGTACCCCATTTCGTGGGCGACCCAGAGGTTGAAATCGTCCATCACCTCCAGGTTTCCGCGGGGAGAGACCCAGACGATTCTGTCGGCCTCGCCCGCAATGAGCGGGTTGGCGGGAATGCAGAGCATGACGCCCATGGCCGATGAATACCCCAGGAATTCGCGGCGGGTAAGGGTGTCTTTTTTCATTTCACTTCCTCCTGGTTGAATATTGACGGTTTGAGAACGCGCCATGACCTCTCCCCCCAAGCCCCCTTCACCGGGGGAGACGTGAGACGGAAGAGGGGAGAGATTGCCTGCCTTGTTAGGATTCTTCTCAGGCCGCAGGCAAGTCGGAGGAACAAACCTGGCAAGGGCTTCTTCTCACGTCTCACCTCTACCGTCTCCCCGCCTTTCGCTAATTCTCCCAGTTTGCCCATTTTTTGCCGATCAGGTAAAAGGCGACGTACAGACCGATGCCGATGGCCGCAATGAGAATGATCACGGCGAAAAAATTGGACATGCGCGCGAGTGACGAATAGTAGACCAGGCGATTGCCCAGGCCGGAACCGCCCCCCACCATCTCTGCGCCGATCGCGGTCAGCAGGCCGAATATGCCGCCGACCATCAATCCCACGATGATCATGGGCAGCGCGAGGGGAAACCGGACCTTGTAGAAGATCTGAAGCGTCGATGCGCCGTATGAGCGGGCCAGGGCGATCTTCGCCAGGTCGGTCCGGCGGAAACCGGTGGCGGCGTTGATCATGACCATCGGGCCGACCGCGAGAGCGACAGCGATAACCCGGGGCGTCTGGCCGAAGCCGAACTTGAGGATCAGCAGCGGCACGAGGGCGAGCATCGGCGTGGTGACCAGAATCAGGATGTACGGCGTGACGATCTTTTCCACAAAGGGAAACTGCGTGATCAGCGCGGCAAGGAGAATGCCCGCGACGGCCCCGATCGCATATCCCAGACCCAGTTCCTGAAGCGTTACGAGCAGGTGGGGCCAGAGTAATGGGAAGGACCGGTACAGCGCGGATGCGATCTCACTTGGAAGCGGGAAGACGTATGACGGGATATCCCACGCGCGGACCACGAGTTCGGAAGCCGCCACGACCCCAACCGCCACACCGGCGATCACGGCGACCTGTACGCCCGCGAAGCTGAAGGACGTAAGCGCGGACCAGTTGATGGGTTGTTTTTCGTCTTTAGTTGGCATGAATTGAATGGGTCATTACGGGGTGCATTTTATGGGCTTCTTGATTCAGAAACCGAAACTTACCTTGAATCGGTGAGACGGGAGCCGGAAGAGGGGAGAGATTGCCTGCCTTGTGAGGATTCGTTTCGTGCCGAAGGCAAAACGGAATATTGTACCGGGCGAAGATTTCTTCTACCGGCTTCCCTCTACCGTCTCACCGCCTTTTAGCGACCTCACCGGAGATTCCCTCCCGTGGCAATAGTCAGCGCAGTACGGCATCGTTCTGTACATCCTGAAAGATGGTCTGCTTGATTTCGGCGACGATTTCGAAGAAATGCGGTTCTGCGGTCACGGACAGCGGACGCGGGCGGGGCAGATCGATATCGTAGATCTTCGAGTTCCTGCCCGGACGGGGCGTCATCACGTAGACCCGGTCGGAGAGGTAGACGGCCTCCGGGATCTGGTGCGTGACGAAGACGATAGTCTTGCGGGACTGTTCCCAGATGTTGAGAAGCATCAGGTTCATTTCGTCCCGCGTGAAGGCGTCCAGGGCGCCGAACGGTTCGTCCATCAGCAGGACCCGCGGGTCGTACGCCAGCGCCCGGACGATGGACGCCCGCTGCTGCATGCCGCCCGAGAGTTCGCCCGGATAGTGGCGTTCGAAACCCTTGAGGGCTGTGAACTCGATCAGTTCGTCGATGCGTTCCCGGTATTTCCCGGGGTCTTCCCTCATGATTTCAAAGGGAAAACGGATATTCTGCAGCAGGTTCCGCCAGGGCAGCAGGTTCGAGGTCTGGAAGACCATGCCGATCTCCCGCCGGGGTTCCAAAACCTGCTGTCCGTTTACTGTTATTATCCCCTCGGTGAGCGGCCAGAGCGCCGCCATGGCCCAGAGCAGGGTACTCTTGCCGCAGCCGCTCGGTCCCACGATCGACACCAGTTCCCCTTCCCGAACAGAAAGATCGAAGCCGTCCAGCGCCTGGATCTCCCCTCGGTCTCCGGCAAAGGTCTTCGATGCGTTTTCAACTGTGATGATGGGCGGGTTTTGCATAGAAAGAAATAACAAAAGCCGCAATAGCGCGTAGAACGAGGGCAATAGCTTCGAGCCCAACGGGATGGGCGCGTTGCGGCTGGTTGGAGAAGCCAGGAGGACGAACGGGAGTATATTCGATTTCGGGAGACGGGACAAGGGATTTCTAGCCTGAAGGAAGAAGGAAAAAGGAAGAACGAAGAGGACCACACCCCGCCCACGGCACGTCGAAACGGCCTGCCGAATTCAATTCGAGAACACATGATTGTGTAGGGGCTACCGGCCGGTCGCCCATTTGCAGTCCAAAATCGGATCACACGAAGGCACGAAGACACAAAGGACACCAAGGGAAAACCGGAAACAAGGCAAGGCGG
>CAZKDZ010000141.1:0-5309 GCA_964551635.1 uncultured bacterium
GACCAGAAAAAAGCCTACCTCTACGCCATAGCAACGGTTCTTCTCTGGTCGACCGTCGCCTCCGCATTCAAGATCACCCTCCGCTACCTGGACCCGCTTCAGCTTCTGTTCTATGCCTGCCTGGCTTCCGCCTGCACCCTGGCGCTCATTATCGTCATCCAGGGCAAAGGAAGCCTTGTCTTCTCGTACCCAGGAAGACAATATCTGAAGTCCCTCCTGTTCGGCCTGCTCAATCCGTGTCTCTATTACGTAATCCTATTCAAGGCTTACGATCTTCTGCCTGCTCAGGAAGCCCAGCCCCTGAACTACACCTGGGCCATAACACTCTCGCTCCTCTCCATTCCTCTATTGAGACAGCGCGTTAGACCGCAGGAAATCCTCGCCGGGTTCGTGTGTTATTCCGGTGTCCTGGTGATCTCGACGCGCGGCAACCTCCTGGACTTCCGGCTGTCGGACCCCCTCGGCGTGACACTGGCCCTCGCCAGCACGATCGTCTGGGCCCTGTACTGGATTTACAACGCGCGGGACAACCGGGACGCCGTCGTCGGCCTTTTCCTGAACTTCACGTTCGCCCTGCCGTTTGTTTTCATCCTCTGCGCGTCTTTCTCGGATCTCCGCATTGCCAATCTCTACGGGCTGGCGGGCGCCGCGTACGTTGGCGTGGTCGAGATGGGCATCGCCTTCGTATTCTGGCTCGTCGCGCTGCGTCTGTCGGAAACGGCGGCCAGGGTCGCCAACCTCATCTTCATTTCTCCGTTCGTCTCGCTGGTCTTCATCCACTTTCTGGTGGGCGAAGAAATCCTGCCCTCCACCGTAATCGGGCTGGTTCTCATCGTCGCCGGCCTCCTGGTTCAGCGGACCGGTAAGCGATCAACGCGATAATTCCTGGATTCGTAAACGAACACCGCGAAAGGTGTGGAAAAGCCGTCAGGCGGGGCTTCAATCCAACTGACGGCTTTTTCGTACTTCCTGGAGATGCACCAACCAATGCACGCCGATCGACCATCGAGTCAGCAGTCCCTATTCCCGGGATCTGAGCATGGAAAAGCCCATTGCGGCCAGGAGCAACGGAAGGGCGGCGTCGATCACGATCCACACCGCGGAAACCGTTTGCATCGCTATGGCGGTGAATCCTGGACTGTGCAGGTTGAAGAAATTCCAGAAAAAGAGGATACCGACGAAGAGGAGACCGTAGAATTGTACGTTGGCCTCGACGTATTCGCGGGTTACGGAAGCGCCGCCGCCTTCACCACCGGCGCCGCGCTTGCGGATATATCCGAAGACAACGCCGAGAACGATCGCCAGCACCATGAGCGCGTTGAATTTGCTCCAATGCGGGCTGTATGGACTGGCTTCGGTGGACGTGTAATAGAGGGGTTCGACGACCGTATGGATTGCCACCACGGCGGCAACGAGTACAAGATAGACGCCAACGATGCGTTTGAAAGACTCCATGCTCCGGGTCTCCTTTCCGTGATCCAACGATAACTGCCGAGCGGGAAACGGTTTTGGTGAATATAATGAAGCGCAGTGAAATACCTGCCGGACAACCTGCAGAATATAGAGGGCGCGACCAACCGCGGCAAACAAAACCCTCCACGCCCTTATTCGTTCCGTCCGCCGAAACACCCGTTGGCGCGAGCATGTCGGCCGATTCAAGCGGCGTCGACGACTTGCGCAATTGGAGGCAAGAACGGACCTACAGGAAAGGAAACATCCCTTCCGGATCGTACCCCGGCATCACGGACCGGTGTTCACGGCCTGCAATCAATCTGACCCCGTCGGTGAATCCCTCAGGCCGACCCTCGAGAAACCGGATCAATCGCTTCCGCCATGGGGACAACAGGTCATCGGCGCCTTCCCCCAACGCCAGGTCACGCGTCTCGTACGGATCATCGTCCAGATCGAACAGGTGTTCCCGGCCGGTCTGGGTGAACCAGATGTATTTGTGGCGACCGTCCGTCACGTAGTGATTTCCGTGCTCGTACGCGTAGCACCCCGAGTGTTCGCCGTGCAACGCGTCGCGTACGCCATCCGACTCGCCGCGCACCACCGGCATCAGACTCCTGCCCGTACACGTTTCCTGCACGTTCAGGCCGCATGCATCCAGAATTGTTGGCATGATGTCCTGCAGACCCACCGGCGAACCGCACGTGACGGATTCAGGCGCCCCCCAACTCCGTGGCGCCCGGATGAGAAACGGCACCCGCGCCGACGCCTCGTAGGGCCATGTCTTCCGGAACAGGTGATGGTCTCCCAGCATCTCGCCGTGGTCCGAGGTGAAAATGACGAGGGAGTCGTTCAACAGCCCCCTCGCGAACTGAAACAACCTCCCGATCTGATCGTCGATAAAATTCACCATCCCGAAGTAGGCCGCGCGCGCACACTGCATATCATGGGTGTTCAGGCAGATCTCGGAAGCATCCGGATCCAGCCCCTTCGGCGGCGCGTCGAACTCCTGTGCCCAGTCTCCCACGACCGGTTCAGGCAACTCGCGACTGATGTAACGGTCGTAGTAGACCCGAGGCGGGGTCAGCGGCGGGTGCGGATCGATGAAGGAGAGGTTCAGGAAGAAGGGCGCGGACGGATCCCGCTTTCGAAGAAATTCCATTGCCCGGTCCACGCACCAGAACGTGTGCATCTGCTCTTCGGGCAGATGGTGCGGGCGTCCCACCCAGCCGTTGGACGAGATGCCGTGGGCCATCCCCGGATCCACCTCCGTGCGTCCGTGGCGTTCCCGCAGCCAGTCGACGTAGTCGTTCTCGCGACCCCTCGTCCCGTCCGCGAGTTGCATGTGGTCGAATCCGTACCGTTTGCGTGCCGGCGACAGGTGCAGCTTCCCGATCATCTCCGTCTGATATCCCGCCCCGGACAGTTCTCCCGCCAGGGTATGCCGTGGGCGCCACTCCATTCCCTGAAACCCCACCACGCCATTCGATGCCGGCGCGGTGCCCGTCATCAGGGAACGACGTGCGGGAATGCAACTCGGACATTCAGAATACCCGCGTCCGAAAAACGCCCCCGAGTTGCCCAGCCAGTCCAGGTTGGGCGTCTGCAGGACCTCCGGCGCGTTCGGGTCCAGACCCACGCAATCCCCTCGCTGCTGATCGGTCATGATCAACACCACATTCGGCCGCTCTTCAGCCATCTGGCACTCCTTTCACGCAATCCCCAGCGCCGTGTCGATCTCCGCCTGATAGGCGTTGGTTTCGCCGCTTTCGACCTCAGCCATCTGTACGGCACGGCCTGCCACGGCTGACTCGAATACCGCGTAGACGGCCGCCACGTCCTTCATCCCTTCCGTTCCGTCCACCTCCACGTCCCTGCCCTCCGCGATGGCTTCGCCAAGCTCGAAGTATTCCATGGCGAGAAGCTTCCAGTCGACCTCCCGATCCTTCGACGTCAGCCCGGTGGGAAAGAAGCGGGCAGCCAGCGCATCCTGTTCAAAGCCCTCAGCCTGTGCGAGCATCTCATCCTGTTCCCGGAACTCTCCGCGCCCACGGCGCATCCGGACCCGACCGCCTCGGGTTCCATAGCCCTCGATGCACCCCTCCGTGCCCAGAATCAACTGCGTGCTGCAACCCCCGTATCCTCCCAGCCCGACCACCCAGTTCACGGTGGCGCCACCGGCCATGCGAAACAACGCCACCGACGAATCCTCCGCGTCTGCCGGAACCGCGGGCGCCATGTCTTCATATTGCTTCCGGTAGAACTCGTAAGGCCTCCACATCGTGTCGGACTTCCGCCGCACCGGCTCCACAAGCCGCACGTCGCCGTACACTTCCAGGATGTCCCCCAGTTGATAGCGGATCAAATCGGCAAAGTGTACGCCCATGTCCACCAGCGGCCCCCCGCGATTCTTGAGGTGGCGCCACGGCGTGATGAAGATCCGGTCCCCCTCGCTTACGTCGTGGAACAGGCCCATGTACGGGACGCCAATCGCGCCCCCGGCCAACAGGTGGCGCACCAGCCTCGCAGAGGGGTCCCGCCGGTAATTCTCCGCCACGGATAACACGCGCCGGTTCCGCTCCGCAGCCTGGATCATCCTCAGACAGGCGCGAACCGTAATTGCCATCGGCTTTTCCACCATCACGTGCAGTCCGAGATCCAGCGCCCTGCAGGAAACCTCGTGGTGCACCGCGGGATCGGTCACCACGTCCACGGCATCCAGGTCCGGCATCGCGGCGGCCATTGCCTCGAGGTCCGTAAAGACCGCGGGCTCCGCCCCAAGCAGCTTTCCGGCCTCCGCGGCCGCCATCCCGGCATTCTCCGGATTGATATCGCACACCGCCTTCAAATCAATCCTGTTGAACGGCGTTTGCGCAAGGGTCCGCAGACCGTACAGGTGCCGCGTTCCCATACCGCCACACCCCACCAGTCCCAGGTTGATCCGCTGCATATCGGTCTCTTCTTTCAATACTCCCTGCACGCCTGCTTCAACACCGCTTGACACATGGACGATGTTCGATTTTCTTCAAGATGCGGGAAGACGTATGCCGGTTTTCTCGTCTCTACCTTCTTCCTTCTTCCTTCGGTTCTTTTATGGTCCCCATCGGTTTCAGCACCTACGCCACGCAGGACGTAGACGTCTTCGATGCCCTGCCGAGAATCCGGGCGATCGGCTACGATGCTATCGAAATCGCCATCGGCGACGCGTGGCCGACGGCGCCACACAAGCTCGATCGGAAGACCCGGCGCAGACTTGCAGATACCGTGCGGGATCTCGGCTTCCCGCCGCCGGTCCTCTTCGGCCCTGTCTCAACGTGCGCACGGAACGGCGAGCGCGGCGGGGTCCTTGCGCGTTTCATCGAGAACTGCGTCCTCGCCCGGGACCTGAATTTCAACGGCGGCCCCGCCATTGTCACCACCACGGTGAGCGGACCTCTCACAAGATGGGAAACCGACAGAGACGCCGTCGCTGCCGATCTGATGGAGCTTGCGGATCTCGCAGCCGAACATCACGTAATCCTGGCCGTGGAACCGCACGTTGGCGCAATCCTGGACACACCTGAAAAAGCGGCATGGCTGATGGAGAATACCCGCCATCCCCACCTTAAGATCCACTTCGACCACAGCCACTTTCACGTGCAGGGCATCGGCCTCAGACACGCCGCCGGTCTCTGCCTGCCCGACACCGTCCACATTCACATCAAGGACGGGTATATGAAAGACGGTGCCGTGACTTTCCTGTTGCCGGGCGAAGGCAGTCTTGACCTCATCGAATACTTCAGGACCCTGCTCGATGCCGGTACCGAAGTACCCGTTGGCGCGGAAGTCAGCGCCATGATCTGGAGCCGGCCGGATTACGA
>CAZKDZ010000142.1:0-15265 GCA_964551635.1 uncultured bacterium
CCCGCGGAGCTGAAAAACCTGACCAACCTTCGAAAGTTGGCCCTTCAGATCAATGAATTGACCGGTAATATCCCGTCTTGGGTAGGTACCCTGCGCCGCTTGCAGATACTGAACCTCTACGAAAACCAGTTGACCGGCGCAATCCCAACTGAGCTGGGCAACCTGACCGAACTGTGGCAGTTGCTCATATTCGGCAACCGGTTTACCGGTACGATCCCCGCGGAACTGGGAAATCTGAGCCTGCTGCAGGAAGTGCGCCTGGACGACAACAGGCTGACCGGGTCCATTCCCTCGTCGTTAAGCGGACTCGCCAGATTGGGCCTGCTGTATCTCGCGGGCAACTCGCTGACCGGTTGCGTTCCACCATCATTGAGGGACGTTTCCCAAAACGACCTGGACAGGCTCAATCTGCCGGACTGCAGCCAGCAACAGGGGCAGAAAACGGCAGACTTCAACGGCGACGGCATCGTGAATTTCGCCGACTTCTTCGACTTCGTGGACGCCTTCGGCACCACCGACGCCAAATACGACCTCGACGACAACGGCATCGTGAACTTCGCCGACTTCTTCGAGTTTGTAGATGCGTTCGGTACGTCAGGATAGGCCGACGCGGACCTTATTCATGTGCGTGTGAACGGGTTAAGCGGCACTCTTGACCCGACACATGTGAAATCTGAACCCATTCAAGAAGGAGGAATTGAACATGAAGCCGTATCTCGTAACGGCAATTGCCGTACTGACCCTGTCGGGCTGCATGGTGGCACAGCACCACCGATCGTCTGTGCGGGATGACGAGGGCGACCGGATGACCGTCGGAGTGGTCCAGAAGGAAATCAGAGTGGGTATGAGCGGCGCCGAAGTCGCGCAGGCACTCGGATCGCCGAATGTCGTCTCGACCGACGAAGAGCGGCGGGAAGTGTGGATATATGACAAGATTTCCACGGAAAAGGCATACTCGTCCAGCAATGCCGGTATTCCATCTCTCATTCTTGTGGGATTGGTCGATTTCGCATTCAGGGGCGCCAAGTTGGCCGGTGACTCCGGAGCCGAATCGACGTCGCAGAGGACGCTCACCGTGATCATAAAATTCGACGAGGACAAGAAGGTGAGAGACTTCGCCTATCACGCATCGCGGTTCTGAAATGTACAAACCCTGTTTCGAAGCGCTGGTTGCGAAACCGCCCAAACAGAGGAGGTCCCGGGATGATCCGGGCAAGGATACATCCAGTATTGCCACTGGTCATGGCGGCTCTGGTGTTGACAGGCTGTGCCAGGGGCGGCCTGCCCTCGCATGTCCTTAGACTGACACCGGAGTCATTGCAAAACCGGGCTCTACAGACGAGAAAATACGAAGGGGTTTCTGAAGCCGATCTCTTGTCGGCGTCTACGGGTGTTATTCAGGACCTGGGATTCATCATCGATGAGAGTGAGACCAATCTCGGACTCATCGTCGGCTCAAAGGACAGAGATGCCGATCCTGACGCAGCACAGCGCGCGGAGCAGGTGCTGGTTGGCGCGACGACGTTCCTGCTTGCTGTGATGGCTGCGGCAGCTACGAAAGACGGAGACGCCTTTGACGAGATCTTTCACGTACCCGCCGTCGACGACTATCAGAAGCTGTGGGCATCCATCGTAATCCGTCGGACGTCGGAGGATAACGACAGCATACACTACGTCAGAGTGACGTTTCAACGGATTGTCTGGAATACAGATGACGAAGTGGCGCGGCTTCAAAGCCTGGATGAACCGGAGATGTATCAGAGGTTCTTCGATCTTCTCTCAAAGTCGATTCTGTTGGAAGGGCAGGAAATATGACAGCAACCTGGAAATTGGCGGTGGCGTTTGGAGCATTGTTCGTTTATTCCGCGTGCGCGTCATCAAAAGAGCATCTGTTGAAGATGGACGAAAGCCAGGTCGAGATGCGAACCATGCAAACCCGCGCATTCGACACGACGGATAAAGAAGGCATGCTCAGAACCGTGATTTCCACACTTCAGGACCTGGGCTATATCGTGAATGAGGCGAATGAAGTGATCGGAACGGTCAGTGCCCGGACAACGGACATAAAGTACAAGCTGTTTTCCAAGAAGAAACTTCCGCTCCTGATCACCGTAACGGTCCGCCCAAGGGGCGAAACCCAGCTGCTGGTCCGAGCGAACGCGCAGTTCGACGATAAGGCGGTAAGAAACCCGCTCGTATATCAGAATTTCTTCAACGTATTGGAAAAATCAATCTACCTGTCCGCGCATGAAGTTGACTGAGTGGATGCTATTTCTGCCTTAGCCTCGTCGCTTCCATACAAGCGGTGTTTCACCAGGGAAACAGCAATATGGGATTTTCCAGGATAGCGTTCACTGCAATTGTCACCGCGATTTCAGTCGGGTTGTCCGGATGCGCAACTCCCAAAAGGCAATTGATGAAGTTGGACACCGGTCAAATCAACCTGCGGAGCATGCAGACCCGCGCATTTGACACCACCGACCAAAAGAAGGCGCTCAGGAGTGTCATCTCCACACTTCAGGATTTCGACTTTCTCATAGATGAAGCCAATAAAGTACTCGGTCTCGTCAGTGCGACAAGAAGGAACGATTGGGCGCAAATGACGGTAACCGTGCGTCGAAAAGGCGATGAACAGGTCGTTGTACGCGCGAATCTGGAATACAATCGCAAGGGAGTCGAAGATCCGTCAATTTATCAGAAGTTTTTTTTTCACCTGGAAAAATCGATGTTTCTGACCGCTCACGAGGTCGATTGAACGGCCCTGATCGTCATCCATAACGATATTGCCGCAAATACAGTGGGTACAGAATTATGAAGAATTCCGGCATCATTGCAACGCTGATTCTCGCGTTCTTCGGGCTTTCAGGCGGCGTCTGTATGTCGAAAGAGAAAAAACCATTGAAGTTGGAGTTGGCTGAAAGTCCACTGAAAATCCGAAGCATGCAGACCCGTGCGTTCGATACCACGGATGAGAACAGGACGTTGAGAGCCATCATCGCCACTCTTCAGGATTTCGGTTTCGTCATCAGAAAGGCGGACGAGGCGCTCGGGACGATCACAGCCAGAAGAATCGACAAATATCCGATTCGATTAACGGTAACCGTACGTAGCAGGCGCACAACGCAGGTGCTGGTGCGTATGAATGCGTACTACCGCGGTCCGGTCAGGGAACCCGTAATCTACCAGAATTTCTTCACGTCCCTGGCGAATTCCATGTTTCTCACCGCAAACCCGATCGAGTAAACGACCTTCGCGCATTCTTCTCCACAGCATCGTTCTATTTTCGTCCCCACAGGCTTGAGCTGATGTCCGGAAAAATCCTGCCGAACCTGTCGCATTTTGCGACAGTTGCCCGGCTTGCCGCGCCCCGGGATACCCGATGATGGCTCACCTGGTTCCCGCCGGCCAATCCCGGTAACACCACAGACGCGAGCGAAAACTGGACTTGTCTGGGAGGAACGAATGTCCGGAAAAATCCCAATCGTTTCTGCCGTCTTTCCCGCCTGTCTGGCTGTCCTGTTGTTGTCGTCGTTCACATACGCCTCTTCTCCCGAATTCGATTGGACGCATTCCTGCCAGGCGCCGGATCATGATCAGTTAGGGCATGAACTGGCCCTGGGTCCGGCCGCCAAGCGGGCGGCGGTGTCGGACTCCGGCCAGACACGCGAGCTGCGCCTCATCTATTTCCTGCCGAACGACAGGACGTTCAACCCGGACGTGGTGGATTCGATGAAGGCAAGGATTCCCAGGATCCGGACCTTCTTCCTCAACCAGATGCAGTCGAACGGCAAAGGCGCCATGACCTTTGAGTACGAGACCGACGCGCAGGGCGATCCGATCGTTCACCGTTTCGACGCGCCGAACTCCGATGCCAGCTATCTCTCCTCGTACCGCATGGTCGGCATTGGAAACGTATTCAGGGACCTGGGATCGACGTTTGACACGAGTCAGAGCATCTTCTTCATCGTCGTTGACCACAGCACGTACAACAACCTGGGTTGGGGTAACGTGGCGGGCTTTGGCGCCCGGTGGGCGGATAACCGCGGTTACGCGCTGCTGCCCGCCAGCTTCATCGATGAAACGGCGGCCCACGAACTCGGCCATGCCTTCGGCTTGCAGCACGATTTCAACAATGGCGCGAACATCATGTCGTATGGCCCGGGATGGAACCGGCTGGCGGCGTGCAGCGCCGGCCTGCTGTCGGTACATCCCTATTTCAATCCGGCAATCCCGATCAAGGGATATCAGGGTGGATACGACCTGGGGGCATTCAACTCGCCAAGCGTAGAGCTGATCTCACCGCTGAGATATCCGGCCGGAGCAACGAGCTTCTCCGTTCAGTTCAGGGTTGCGGCTTCCGGCAGCAGGGGCCTTCACCAGGTGTTTTTTCTTCTCAAAACGAAATCACCCCACGCGGCCGCGGGATCGCAGGAGGTGAAATCGTGCCAGGTTTTCAGCGGTCAGAATCAGGCTGTCGCCACGTTCGACTACGACGGCATCATTCCCTCTGAAGGCGTTTCAAGTCTCTCCGCCTCCCCCGCACAGCACGTGGCGGTCCTGGCGGTGGACACCGAGGGGAACGCGAATACCGCGCCACTGCACGATACTCATTTCGTTTTTGCGGAAGCGTTGGAACACCACCTCGCAACGTTATTCAGATTTACGAGGAAATATTCACCCGAGATCTATGGCGCGAAGTTTTCGCCCGACGGATCGGTCCTGGCCGTGAATACGTCGGCGGGAATCCAACTGTGGAATATGACGTCGCGAGTCCATGCCGCGTCATTGAGAGGGGGCAGTTCTACAGCGGCGTTTTCGCCCGACGGCGCCACGCTCGCTTCCGGTTCCACCCGGACCGACGAGGCCAATATCCAACTGTGGAACATTGCGGACCAGACGCTGATCGCCACGCTGCCGGGGCATATGGGGGGCCCCACGGGGGTCCATTCGCTTGCGTTCTCGCCTGGCGGCGACACCCTCGCTTCAGGCTCGGGCGACAGGACGATCAAGCTCTGGGACGTATCCAGCCGGACGCTGATCGCCACCCTCACGGGGCACACGAGCCACGTCTTCTCTGTAGCGTTTTCATCCGATGGTACACTCGCATCCGGTTCCCGCGACGGCACGGTCAAGCTGTGGAACACGGCGACACGTACCAATATCGCCACGCTTGAGGGCAACACCGGACGGGTCCTGGACGTGGCGTTCTCGCCCGACGGGACCACGCTCGCATCGAGTACGGACGGACCCATGGTGCTGTGGGACGTGGCGGCGCGGGATACGATCGCAACCTTTCAGGGCCACGGAAAGCCGTCGTTTTCCCCCGACGGGTCGGTACTCGCCACCGGCGCGGGGCTGGGGGAGGTCCTGCTGTGGGACGTGGCGACGACGGAGAAAGTCGCCAGGCTCGGTCATCCGGACCATCTGGAGGACGGCGGTGGCTTCGGTATCAATGGTGTGTTTTCTCCGGACGGATCCCTGCTCGCCTCGGTCGGGCTGAACGGGATCGAACTGTGGGACGCTTCGGAGTGGACGGGGGCATCTTCGCCGGCTTCCGCGCCGGCCAACCCGGACAGCGTCGCCCTGGTCGCGTTGTACAATGCCACGAGCGGCGCGAACTGGCGGGACAAGGCGAACTGGCTGAGCGACACGCCCCTTGACGAATGGAAAGGTGTCAGTACCACAGGGACGGGCCGTGTGAATAACCTCAGTCTTGAATTGAATCGGTTGAGCGGCCCAATCCCCGCGGAAATTGGCAACCTCACCTTTCTGGTCTCACTGTATCTGCATTCAAACCAGTTAAGCGGAGCGATTCCTTCAGAAGTGGGCAATCTATCAAACCTGGTTCATCTGGAAATCTACCGCAACCGGTTGAGCGGATCGATCCCCTCCGGACTGGGCAACCTGTCCAGGCTGAGAAACCTGAGACTGCACAACAATCAGTTGACCGGATCCATCCCCGAGGAGCTTGGCAACCTGACAAGCCTGACCAGGCTGAGTCTCTCCAACAACCGGTTGACCGGATCCATACCTGCGGAACTTGATAGCCTCACCAACCTGACGCACCTGTATCTCTCAGGCAATCAGTTGAAAGGTTGCATCCCGGCGGGCCTGAAGGACGTGGCGAACAACGACCTGGACCAGGTGGGTCTGTCCTATTGCGGTCAGGGGCAGACGCAAACCACGACCGACTTCAATGGCGACGGCAGGACCGACTTCGTCGATTTCTTCCTCTTTGCGGACGCATACGGCAGCACGAACGCCAAGTTCGACCTGGATGGGAGCGGCACCGTGGATTTCGCTGACTTCTTCAAATTTGTCGATGCGTTCGGATCTTAGGCAGAAAAGCCGGATGGGGAGATTGCATCGTATTGCAGCTTGCAGTAACCCGCACACGATTCTCCGCCTCGTGCCGGGGATGAGGAGCAGACTCATGATTACCCCCACCGGGTATCGTACACGCGCCTTGCTGATCTCGATTGTTGCCTTGATTACCTTCTGCTCCAGTCGCGCAGGCTACGGGCAGAGTTCCGCTGACGCGACGCTGAGCGGGCTCACGGTAGGCCCGGTGGACGTCGCCGGCTTCTCGAGCGACGTAACCGAATACCACGTCGGCGTCGCAGACTCCGTGACTCAGGTCACCATTACGCCCACAGCGTCCGATTCCGGCGCGACCATTCAGATAGGGAAGAGTCTGTCCCAAAGCAATACCGTCTCCAGCGGTTCGGGGCACGTCGTCTCGCTGGATGAGGGATTGAACCGTGTGTACGTATGGGTCACGTCCTCTGGCGGGAATACAAGAAAAGGCTATACGCTCATTGTGGGCAGGGGCGTGGACGACGCGTTCGGCTGGAAGGCGGCTGAGGACTTCAACACGCTGCGGGCCGCCGGAAACCGAAGAGCCAACGGCATCTGGTCGGACGGAACCACCATGTGGGTTGCGGATGAACAGGACGCCAAGCTGTATGCCTACGACATGCGTACGAAAGCCCGGGATGCGGCCAGGGACTTCAACACGCTGGCCGCTGCCGGAAACGAAAGTCCCGAGGGCATCTGGTCGGATGGGACCACCATGTGGGTTGCGGACTGGAGCGACAGGAAGCTGTACGCCTACAACATGTCAACCAGGGCACGCGACACCTCCAGGGAAGTAGATCGGCAGACCACGGGAGGCGGAAATCTGCATCCAAAGGGCATCTGGTCGGATGGCACCACCATGTGGGTGGCTTTCTCCTTTGGCGGCGCCGGGCACGGCACATTGCTTGCGCACACCGTGGAGACCAACTCCCGGGATACGGCAAAGGACTTCAACACCCTTCAGGCCGCCGGAAACGAACACCCGGGCGGCATCTGGTCGGACGGCGTGACCATGTGGGTCAGTGACGACCGGAAACTGTATGCCTACAGCCTGAAGACAAAAAAACGAACTGCTGTCCTGGACTACGATACTTTGAAGGACGCGGATGCCAACATCACCCCTACCGGCATCTGGTCGGACGGCGCCACCGTGTGGGTGGCGGATGCCAACGGCAAGATCTTCTCCTTCAACATGCCGCCTCCGGTTTCCTACGACAGCGATAGCGACGGACTGATCGACATCAGCACGCTGGCGCAGTTGAACGCCATTCGCTGGGACGTGGACGGCGACGGCACGGTGGACGATGCCGGGAACGCTGTCGCCTACGCCAGCGCCTTCCCCTATCCCGCCGCGGGCATGGGCTGCGCCGGTACCTGCGTCGGCTACGAACTCATCTCCAGCCTGAGCTTTGACGAGACCGGCGATGGGCGTATTACGGCGGCTGACGGCGGCTACTGGAACGGCGGGAAAGGCTGGATCCCGATCGGCAGTTTCAACGCCATCTTCAGAGGCAACGGCCATACCATCGATAATCTATATGTCAATAATAGAGACGAAGCAGGGTTGTTCAGTTCATTGAGCGCTGACGGCGTAATCACAGGGCTGGGAGTGGTTAACGCGGGCGTGTCCGGCAGCTCTGTCGGTGGACTGGTGGTTCGTAACCGCGGCACGATTATATCCAGCTACGCCACCGGAACCGTGTCAAAGAGCGGTGGCGGCGGCAGCTCTGTCGGTGGACTGGTGGGGAGCAACTTCAACGGCACGATTATAGCCAGCTACGCCACGGGAAGCGTGTCAATGACTGGTGGCGGCGGCAGCGCTGTCGGTGGACTTGTGGGAAGCAACATCAATGGCACGATTATAGCCAGCTACGCCACGGGAAGCGTGTCAAAGAGCGGTGGCGGCGGCAGCTCTCTCGGTGGACTGGTAGGGAACAACCTCAATGGCACGATTGTATCCAGCTACTGGGACACCATTTCCAGCGGCTTGTCCACCAGCGGCGGTGGTACTGGAAAATCCACCACCCAATTGAAGTCGCCTACAGGCTACACCGGCATCTACGCCAACTGGAACCTGGACCTGGACAACGCGGACGGGGATAATACTCCGACCACCGGCGGCGACGACCCCTGGGACTTTGGCACGTCCGGCCAGTACCCGTCGCTGAACATGGCATCACTGCGCGCACTTGCCGAGATCAGATACATCACGCTGGTTTGCGACCGTACGCGGCAGGTGCGGGACGCGATCCTGGGAGAAGTGCCGGGCGTAAATAACGCAAATGACGTAACCGAAACACATCTCTCCACAATTACTGAACTCATACTGCGACGTCGTAACATCGCAGCGTTGAAATCAGGCGATTTTGACGGACTGAATGCACTGGCAATGCTCGACCTGGGTCACAACCAGTTGAGTTCATTGCCTGCGGACATCTTTGACGATCTCAACGCGCTGACAAGACTCGACCTTAACGACAACCAGTTGAGTTCATTGCCTGCGGGGATCTTTGACAATCTCAGCGCGCTGACATTCCTCCGCCTGGACGTCAACCAGTTGAGTTCATTGCCTGCGGGGATATTTGACAATCTCAACGCGCTGACACTCCTCTACCTGTTCGACAACCAGTTGAGTTCATTGCCTGTGGGGATCTTTGACGATCTCAACGCGCTGACATTCCTCCACCTGACCCAAAACCGGTTGAGTTCGTTGCCTGCGGGGATATTTGACAATCTCAATGCGCTGACAAGGCTACTCCTGGACAACAACTCAGTTAATCCCCTGCCCCTGTCATTGTCATTGGAGAAAGTCGGAGATGGACAGTTTAAAGCAGTAGCACCTTCCGGCGCGCCGTTTGACATCGTCCTGCCGCTTAGCATTGCCAATGGCAGTATCAACGGCGGAGCAACCACGATCACAATACCCGCCGGCGGCCTCGAAAGCGATACGCTCTCCGTGACGCGTACACCCGGCACGACTTTCGCCGTTAACGTGGATATAGGCACACTTCCGGAGCTGCCCGCAAACCATTCCGGCTATGCACTCGTCAAGTCTGCCGGCCTGCCACTGGAAGTCATCAGCGCGACCACTGGCGGACAAGCTTCCACCGACTTCAATGGCGATGGGAAGACGGACTTCGTCGATTTCTTCCTATTTGCAGACGCGTACGGCAGCACCAACGCCAGGTTCGATCTGGATGGCAACGGCACAGTGGATTTCGCGGACTTTTTCAAGTTCGTCGATGCGTTCGGTTCGTGAGCGCTGGTGAAGGGGTCCGGGAAACAGGTCATGCTCAACGGTTTTCAGCAATGATACCCATTGTCTGCCAACGACGGCATATCCTATGGATTCTCGTGTTGATACCGGCGATAGTCGGTTATTTGCGCGCGGGCAGCGGCGGCGAGGATGGAGACATGGGCCAGTTACAGAAAATGACCCTGGCCGCGTGCTGTGACCGGGACCCCGGTAAAGACATCAATACGCTGGGCGCAGCCGGAAACGATGAGCCGGAGGGCATCTGGTCGGACGGGACGACGATGTGGGTGGCGGACGACCAGTTCGGAGGCAACGAGAAGATTTATGGGTACGCCATGGCCTCCGGCGATCGGGATCCCACCAAAGCCAGGGATCCGGACAAGGACATCAATACGCTGGAAGCTTCCGCGAACGACAATCCGGAAGGGATCTGGTCGGACGGAACGACGATGTGGGTGGCGGACATGTCCGATGAGAAAATCTATGCTTACGCGATAGCGACCGGAGCCCGTGTTTCCAGAAAGGACATTAATACACTGGATGAGGCTGGAAACGACGATCCGACGGGCATCTGGTCGGACGGCGCGACGATGTGGGTGGCGGACGGCTTTGACGCCCGAATCTACGCCTACAGTTTGACTTCAGGGGTTCGGGAGCCCGGCAAAGACATCGATACGCTGGACGGCGACGGAAACGACAGCCCGACGGGCATCTGGTCGGACGGAACGACGATGTGGGTGGCGGACGACTTCGACCACAAGATATACGCCTACGATATGCCGCCCCGAAATACCGGCGTCACGGCGCCCGCCATACTCTCGTTGACGGCCGGCCGGGGCTCGTTCACCATAACGTGGGCGGCGCCATCGAGTACGGGCGGCTCCGTTGTCACCGCCTACGATCTGCGCTATATCCGCAGTGACGCACCCGACAAGGCCGACGGGAACTGGACCGTGGTCGAAGACGTCTGGACGACCGGGTCGGGGGCGCTGAGCCATAGAGTTACCGGCCTTGCCGGCGGCCAGCGGTACGACATTCAGGTGCGTGCGGTCAGCGGCTCCGGCGAAGGCCCATGGTCGGCGGTGCATGCCGTGACGACCATGGTGCAAGCTCCCGCGACGACCGATTTCAATGGCGATGGGCGGACCGACTTTATCGATTTCTTTCTATTTGCCGATGCGTTCGGCAGTACGGACGCACGGTTTGATCTCGATGGCAATGGCAGGGTGGATTTCGCTGACTTCTTCAGGTTTGTCGACGCGTTCGGAACGTAGATGAACAAGCCGGCCCTTCGGCGCCTGAACAACCTCGAAATCTCCCACCGGAGGAATGTATGCTGTGTCCTGTGGCAATAGGGTGCGTGGTTCTGTTGGTACTGGCCGGATCCGGTTCTGCACAGGAAACGGAATCGGTTCGCGGTTTCGAGATTGGTACGTTGTTCGGACTCACCCATCATTCCTCAGACGGCGACGGGGCCACCATAATCGGTCTGCCGAGTTCTCCGACGTTGGGCATCCCGGGTATCCCTTCGCTCTACGTCTCGTGGTTTCCGGTTGCAAACGTGTCGGTCGGATCGGAGTTTAGTGCCGGGCGGACCGCGGGAGACGTATTTGGAATCACATCGCTCTACTTTGGGGGTCGAGGCACATTCTCTCCGCTCGGTTTTTCGAGGTCCGGACTCTATGTGCTGTGCCACGGTGCCGTTCGGCATTTCGATCTTCGTGAACGCCCCTCGGTGACTGACTTCGCGGCAGGCGGGGGTCTGGGATATCGATGGCGTCTCGGTCCGGCTTTCGTTCTGCGGGCGGAGGGACGATATCGACGATGGTTCGACGACGGCGTCGATAACTTTTCCCTTCTTCTCGGCCTGGGCGCGCGAACGGGCAGCGGCGGGGAAGTTCCGAATATTGCTGGGCCGTTATTCGAAATCGGAACGCGATTCGGAATTTCGCGTATCTCCTCAGACGACGACAGCATCGTCATGATGGCCGCGCCGGGTTCCCCAACGTCCGGCGTTCTGGGCAATCCATCGATTTACGTCTCCTGGTTTCCGAGCGTCAAACTGTCCGTCGGGCCGGAAATCAACATCGGGCGGAGTTCCGGCAGCACGATACGCACCACGTCCCTCAATTTCGGGGGGCGCGCCCTGTTTTCTCTTAAGGACAACGCGGGAACCGGGCCGTATCTGCTGTGCAACGGCGCGGTTCTGGTTCTCGACGTGGACGAGCGGGAGGCTGAGGCCGACTTTTCTGCTGGCGGCGGCGTGGGTTACCAGCTTCGCGCAGGCGCCGCGTTCCTTATCCGCGCGGAAGCACAGTATCGGAGATGGTTTGACGACGAAGTCAATGACTATTCGCTTCTGGTTGGGCTTGGCGCGAGAATTGGCGGCAGGTAAACGAAGCGCACACGGCTTAGATTAACGGGGCGTTCGCAATGACGCACACAATGCGCAATCTGAAATTCACCGTGTCAATTCTCACCGTGTTACTAGTGATCGGAACGGTTGCTGGTACGGGCTACGCCTTCTTCGATGATCTCTTCGGTGTGATCGGCGACATTGTCGAGACCATCGCGACTGTTGCCACGACCGTCGTAGACGTCACTGTCGCAGTCGTGGATCTCGCGGTTGGCGTGGTCGAAGTCGCGGTCGGAGTGGTCGACCTCACCGTCAGACTTGCACTGACGTTGGTGGGGCACACGGGTTGTGTGTTGACCACCGCTTTCGATCCCTATGGGGCGATACTGGCAAGCGGCGGCTGCGACTACGACGTTCTCCTGTGGGACATTCTGACCGGGGGGATTACGCTTACGTTGCGACACGTATCTGCGGTACTGAGCCTGGCGTATTGCGCCGTGGACGGCTGTGTGCTGGCAAGTGGTACCGAGGACGGGCTGCTGCATCTGTGGATCCCGAGTACCGGGGAACTCAAAACGAGCCTGAGCGGGCATACAGGCGCCGTCCTGAGCACTGTCTTCAGTCCACTGGATCACCACCTTCTGGCCAGCGGGAGCGCGGACGGGACCATTCGCCTGTGGAACGCGGAGACGGGCGCGAACACAAGAACCCTCGAAGGCCATGCGGACAGCGTGTCGAGCCTCGCGTTCCGTCTCGACGGTGAGGTGCTGGCCAGCGGGAGCGCGGATGGGTCCATCCGGCTATGGGACGGCAGAACCGGCGCTCACCAGCGCACCTTGACCGGGCATACCGGGACAATCATGAGCCTGGCATTCAGTTTCGACGGCAGTGTGATTGCCAGCGGGAGCACGGACGGTTCGGTGCGGGTGTGGAATTCCGGGGACGGTGAACTCCTTGGCACGCTGGATCACAACTCGAGCGTTCTGAGCGTGGCGTTCTCAGTGGGCGATAGCCTTTTCGCCAGTGGAAGCGCTGACGGTCTGGCGCGCGTGTGGGACCCCCGCACCTGGAAAGTCAAAGCGACGCTCGGGCACGAATCTCCCGTCAATAGCGTGTCCTTCAGCCCCGACGGCCGTATTCTGGTCACGGGCGCCGAGGACGGAGACGTGCGAAAATGGGAACTCACGTCGGTTGGCGTGCGATTCGCACGGGACCCTGCCAATGATTTCGCCAGCCTTCGCCCCGCGCGAAACACATCTCCCGCGGGCATTTGGTCGGACGGAACGACCATGTGGGTTGCGGACCAGCATGACGAGAAACTCTACGCCTATGACATGACCTCCCGGGCTCGCGTCGCTTCCAGGGATTTTGACACGCTGGATCCGGCAGGCAACGACTCCCCCGCGGGCATCTGGTCGGATGGAACGACCATGTGGGTGGCGGACACCCATGACAGGAAACTGTATGCTTACGACTTGGGCACCCGAGCACGCAATCCTTCCAGGGACTTTGACACCCTGGATCGGGCCGGAAACGACGATCCCTGGGGCATCTGGTCTGACGGCAATACAATGTGGGTCGCTGACAATTCCGACAGAAAATTGTACGCCTACAATATGATTACAAGGGCCAGGGATCCCGCACGTGAGTTCGGCGCGCTACGCAGCGCCGGAAACGTCAGTCCGCTGGGTGTCTGGTCCGACGGAACTGCGATGTGGGTCGCGGACTGGTTCGATGAAAAGATCTATGCCTACGATACGTCCTCGAAGGCCCATGACCCCGTCAAGGACATTGAAACGCTGGGTGACGCCGGAAACAGTGAGCCGAGAGGCATCTGGTCGGATGGGACGACCATGTGGGTGGCCGACTACATTGACGATAGGCTCTATGCCTATGAGATGCAGACCGGCGGCCGTCCGACGGGCACGCCGCCGCCTGGCGCGCCGACTGACTTCAACGGCGACGGACGAACGGACTTCGTGGACTTCTTCCTCTTCGCCGACGCGTACGGCAGTACGGACCCGCGCTATGACCTGGACGGCAACGGCGTCGTGGATTTCGCCGACTTTTTCAAATTCGTCGATTCGTTCGGCTCGTAGGCCGGCACGTCCGCGAACGTACCGCGAAATGCCAGTTCGAGGTACCGGATCACGATCCGTCAGCACTGATTCACTCCTCGTCGCCATGTAGGGGCGTCCCTTGTGGGCGCCCGGCCAATGAGGGCGGCAATGGTCCTGCCTGGCTTTTCTCGCCACCGGGTCATCTGATTTTTTTGGATCACATCTGAACGGGCGACAATCGAGCTGGACAGGAGTATGTGCATGCCTCCAAAACGGGTGCTGTTGGCTTTCGCGGCGACTGTGTCGCTGGCCATTGCCGGTCAGGCCATTGCCGGACCCAATGCAAACGCGGTACTCGCCCTTGATCTGATTGCCGATGGCGGCGCGGGCAACCGGACGGACGACGGCGTTATCACCGGTACGGTTTCCAATGACGGACAGACCATCGCCGTCGAGGTCTTCGCCACAGGCGTGAGTACGCCCCTGATCGGCCTGGTCATCACGTTTGACTTTGACGCTTCCGTGCTGTCCTTCGTCAAGGCCGAGAACAGCGCGTTTCCGTTAACGCTTCCGGAAGGCTCCGTGGGCACAAACTTCGCGTCCGGTACACCGGTGTCATTGACGCCTTCCGGTTTTCTAGCGCGCGCCAAATTCGTGACGATTGCGGATGTAACCGGCAGGGAGTTTTCCATCGGCATTGACAGGGTCACGCTTGCGGAGAGTACCACGTCCACCGACGTACTTGCCACGACAAATGTGATTACGTTCAATGCCACGCCTTCCGGGGCCGACGGCAGCGATGCTTTGTCACTCGACCTCATATCAGACGGCGGGGCGGGCAACCGGATCGATGATGGCGTTACGTCGGGCATTGTCAACGGATCGGGAACAACCATCGCGGTGGAGGTTTTCGCTGCGGATGTGAGAACACCCTTGATCGGAATGATCCTCAAATTCGACTTTGACAGTTCGCTTGTGACCTACGTCAAAGCGGAGAACAGCGCGTTTCCGTTAACGCTTCCGGAAGGCTCCGTGGGCACAAACTTCGCGTCCGGAACACCGGTAACGCTGACGCTTTCCGGCTTTCTTGCACGCGCCGAGTTTGAAACGGTCGCGGACGTAAGGGGCCGGGAGTTTTCGATCGGCATTGACATGGTTACACTTGCCGGGAGCACCACGTCAAGAGAGGTGTTGACGACAACGAACTTGATCACGTTCAATGCAACCTCCTCTCCC
>CAZKDZ010000143.1:0-3269 GCA_964551635.1 uncultured bacterium
GCGCGGAACCGGTGTTGAACGCAGTTCGAAGATTACGCTTATGGAAGACGGCATCCTGATGGCTCCCGCGCCTTACGTGGCTCCCGCGGCCTACTACTTCCCCACGGTCGGCCGGATGCAGAGCATTGAGGTCCGAAAGGGTTCCAGCCAGATCAAACATGGCCCCTACACCACGGGCGGCGCCCTGAATCTGATCTCTACTGCGATTCCCGATCGTTTCAGCGGCCGGGCGAACCTCTCCCTCGGTCAGGACCAGTCACATAATCTCCACGCGTTCGCCGGGGACTCGTACGAGTACTTCGGTTGGATGATTGAAAGTTATCAGGCCAATACCGAGGGTTACAAGATGCTCGACGGGGGCGGGAATACCGGTTTCGACAAGGAAGACTACGTGGCGAAGTTCCGGCTCAACACGCGTGCCGATCAGGACATTTATCAGGAACTGCTGCTGAAACTGGGACGCGCGAACGAAACCTCAAACGAAACCTATCTGGGCCTGACCGATACCGACTACGCCCGTACTCCATATCGCAGGTACCCCGGGTCCCGGAGAGATCTGATGACCACGGGACAGGAACAGGTGATGGTTCGCTATTTCATCCGACCGAACGAGGTCCTGGATTTCACAGCGGCCGTGTATCGTACCGATTTCCACCGCAACTGGTACAAGCTGGATCGCGTGCGAGCCTCGGCCGACGGAGACCGGGTCAGGATCGGCGACATCCTGAAAGATCCCTCCGGTCACGCGGCGGAATACGAGATCATAACCGGAGCGACCAGCACGAACGAAAACGCCCTTGAAGTCAAGGCCAATAACCGCAGCTATTACGCAAAGGGGGCGCAGACAATCATCGCCATGCGCAAAGAAGACGGAAATGTCGACCACAATCTGGAAATCGGACTCCGGCTCCACGAGGATCAGATCGACCGATTTCAGTGGGTGGACAAGTACATGATGGATTCGGGCGCGATGAAGTTGACCGAAGCCGGGGCACGGGGAACGGAGAGTAACCGAATCGAGACCGCGACAGCCTTTGCCTCCTTCGTGCAGTACAAGCTCTCCGTCAACAGGTGGATGGTCACACCCGGTATCCGGTACGAGAACATCAGCATCGACCGCAAGGACTACGGAAAGGCGGACCCCGGTCGTTCAGGCGCAGACCTTTCAACCCGTGAAAACAGCGTGGATGTATGGATCCCCGGCCTGGGCGTCAACTACAGGCTGACATCCAACACGGGTGTCCTCGCAGGGGTACACAAGGGCTTTTCTCCTCCAGGCTCCAGAGCGGGCACGAAGCCGGAGGACAGCATCGGCTACGAGCTCGGACTGCGACATCGAAATAACAGCCTTCGGGCAGAGGCCATCGTCTACCTCAACAATTACGAAAACCTTCTGGGAGCCGACCTGGCCGCCGCGGGCGGAACCGGTTCCGGCGACATGTTCAACGGCGGCAAGGCCATCTCCAAAGGCCTGGAACTCGAGCTCCAATTCGATCCCGCAGCGGCGTCTCAACGGACCTTTTCGCTGCCCATCAGACTGGCGTACACCTACACGATCGCCCGGTTCAGGAGCAGTTTCGAGAGCGAATTCGATGCCTGGGGCACCGTCGCCTACGGGGACGAACTTCCCTACATTCCCAGGCACCAGTGCTTCCTGAACGTGGGCCTGGTTTTCGGACGATGGGGCCTGGATATCGGCGGCAAGTATTCCGGAAAGATGCGAACAGCGCCGGGCGCCGGCGCCATTTCGGATCTCACCGGGACGGACGCGGCTCTCGTTATCGACTTCACCGCGGAATACAGACTCGCCAACGGCGCGAAACTGTTCGGCGGCGTTCGCAACCTGACCGACAGGACTTACATCACCGCCAGGCGCCCGGCAGGTGTGCGCCCCGGTCTCCCCCGCCGGCTGATCGGCGGCGTCAAGACGGACTTCTAGTCTTGCTCCCCGAATGCCCGACCATTCGCCAGTTGATTGAACCCGTGCGGGACGATCTGAGGACCGCTAGCGCCGGGCCGGCAATACCCGTTGAATTCAGACTCGGTCGCACCCCCTGATCTTTCCGCAATCCGGTCGCGGCAAACGGCCATTCCGCCCATGAGCAGAATGGCCGTTCCTTTGTGGGCGTTAAAGGAAACCCTTGTTTTTTTTTTGCTTTTTGATATAATTAACGTCCCCTTGTGTTACCGGATCGCGCAAGAGACCCGCCGGTTCTCCGTGCGCGACGCATCCCGGCTTCGGCGTCTTGACGTCCCGTCTGCTTTGGTCTCTTGTTTTCGAGGAGGACATCGGTGATAAAGGAAAACGTACAGGCTGCCTTGAACCAGCAGTTGAATTCGGAACTGTACGCTTCGTATTACTATCTTTCGATGTCGGCCTATTTTCACGCCACGAACCTTACGGGATTCGCCTCCTGGATGCGCGCCCAGGCTCAGGAGGAACTGATGCACGCAATGAAGATTTACGACTTCATCAATGACAGGGAAGGCGAGGTTGCGCTGACGACCGTTGCGGCGCCGAAACGTCAATGGGGCGATTCCCTCGCGGCGTTCGAAGATGCCTATCGGCACGAAAGGGCGGTAACCGCCCAGATTTACGACCTGGTAGACCTGAGCGTCGAAGAACGTGATCATGCGACCAACACCTTCCTTCAGTGGTTCGTGACCGAGCAGGTGGAAGAAGAGGCAACCGCAAGCGATATCGTAAACAAGCTGAAACTGGTCGGCAACGACGGCAACGGTCTGTTTCTTCTGGACAGAGACCTGGGAGGCCGAAACCAGGAATCGGAAAGGGACGAATAAACAGCCTCGCCCGGCGCATCTTTTGCATCACCCTGAACACCTCCACCGACCGGCGCCGATGGTTTTTCCCTGTAAAAAAATCATGATCGCATATTGACAAATCGCCATTCCTATGTTATCTTGTTATTTCACAGGGCTTTCTGTAAGCAGGAAGTCCCATTTGAGATCGGAGTCAGCCGCCACCCCCTGGCAATGAGACGGTGATTCCGGCAAGTCGCACGATCCGGCCGTAAAGGACCCGGGCAGGAGAACCCCGGAGTTCCGGATCGAAATGCAGCATCGGGAACCGGTTCCCCTGATCGGCTCCCGCAAGAATCATCCGTTTACCCCACGAGTTCAACGCCTCGCCCCTGGAGGGGTTGATCTTTCCGATTTTCCTTTCTCCCTTAGAAGCTGTTTTAAAATCCCCAGCGGTCTTCGCGCGGCTGCAAAAGCGCCGGTCGGCGTTGGTCAAACCCACCCGTATA
>CAZKDZ010000144.1:0-4752 GCA_964551635.1 uncultured bacterium
GTATATGGGCGTGGTCGGCTACACCCACTCCGGCCACCCGCCCTCCGTGCTCTACGGATTCGCCAACCTGTTCGTCATCGGCTTTCTGTGGGCATTCATGGGCGGCGCCGGAACCGCGCTGCCGGTGTTTCTCGCCGGAGACGGGCTTGCGCTTTTCTTTGCGCCGCTGGCCGTGATCTTCGCGGGATGGGCGCTCCAGGCGATACTGGTCGACCTGCTATTCTCAGGTACGGGAAAGTCCGGCAGAGCCAGCCTCTCCTGGTACGATACCGACTGGCTGGCGACGCTTGTAGCGATGGCCGCCGGGTTGATCGTCGCCTCCGTTCGAGGGGGCTTCGACGTCGCCACCTCTCTGGTGTTTCACCTTACGATGGGTTGGTTCGTATCGTTTCTGCTGCTCGTCGTCGGCTTCAAGCTCCGGATGACGCCGCCGCGGGGCGATAACTGGGCCGGTTGCGTCGGCCTTGCCGCGGGTCTGCTGATCTTCTGCTGGCGTTACGACCTGACCGGTCTTGCCCTTGCCTCGCTGATCACGGGGTTCATCGGAGGCGTCGGTTTCGGCCTGGGTCAGTTCCTGAAACTGCTCAATATCCGCACGGGATTGCAGACGAACTGGCACAGTGTCATGGAACAGACCCAGGGCCTCTTCAACGGGATAGCAGTCGCTGTTTCAATGGGTCTGCTCTCGGTAATTGCTCCCCTGAATTCCAATGCGTTACCCATGCCGCCGTGGACAGGGATGTTCGCGACGGGGTTCGTGCTGATCGGCCTGACCTACCTGAACCACCGAAAAGCATCGCGAAACTGGGTAGAAAAAGTCGCCTGCCTGCCGGAAAGACCCTACGGACTTCCTGTAGCGGGCTGGTTTGTGCGGTCCAGGGGCTGGATCGGGTGGCTTGAACTGATCTACATCGCCATCGGTATCGCCGTTTTCTGGCTGATGCAGTTGCACCGCTCGCAGCCCCTTGCGTTCATACCGGAAACCTGGCTGGGCAAGGGACAGCTCCTTTACCTGGTCTTTCTGTGGTGGGTCGTCAATTTCAATTTCGCCCTGAAGATCGTTGAATTCAGTCCACGGCGCCTGGTAACCGAGGGACTGATAACGTTCAACGCCATCGTCTGCACCGTCCTGGCAGCTTCCATAACGCTTGACGACGCGGTAAATCGTCACCTTGCACCGCAGGCAGTCAACTACGCCAATTGGATCGAGAACACAATCATCATCGGGCTGGCCGCATCGATCATCTTCATGCTGGGCCAGTGGGGATTTACCCACGCCCTGTTCGGCAAACGCCACGTCGCATTCGCTTTCCGCCATATCCGATTCGGGCCCGGGGCCACGACCCGGGAGGAATTGACGGAATCGGGAACGCCCTGGAAGTCAGGGTAGCATACCGAACGTCAGCAGGATAGCCCGGCCCATCGGCGCCGAACCCTCCGTAGTTCCTGACCTTCCGCGATCACGTCTCTGCACAGGAAATCGCTACCGTGAGAATTGCCGTCACAGAGGGCGTCTATTCGAAAGACAGTTACGAACCCAACCTCTGCACCCTGCGGGACGTGGATACCTGCTGGACCGCCTGGGCGGCATACGGCGCCGCCGGGTCGAGGGCATTCGTCCGGAAATTTGTCGGTGAAACCGCCTGTACAATAGAGCCGCTTTCGCCCGGCAACACCCTGCAGACGCGCCCGATCTGCATCCCGAACGGCGACGAGGCCGTGTTCGTCTGGCTGGAAAAGACCGGCCGCCAGTATGCGTTCCGGACCCGGACGGATGACGGGAGCGGGTTCGCTTCCTGCCGGGAGCTGCACGTCCTTCCTGCTTCGGCGAAGGTCTGGGAGACGCAGGCCCTCCTCGACGAAAGCGGCGTTCTCTGGATCTGCTGGGCCCAGTCCGAAAAAGGAGAGAGCAGCATCAGGATCCTGAGGACGCTCCCGGACGGGAAGACCACAACCTGGTCGGCCGGAGACGGGAGCCGGTACAACTATCGGCCCAGGATGGTCGAATGGGGTCAGGAAGGCGTTTATATTGCCTGGGACCGCTACGTCGATCGCACCTACGACGTCTTTGGCTGCGCCGTCGATCCGGCGGGCCCTCGACAAGCGGTCAGGATCAGTTGCGACGAGGGATGGGAAAACAGGTCCAGTCTCTGCAGGGACGCGGGAGGGGCGCTGTGGGCGGTGTGGGTGCGCGGCGTGGACGTCATGTACCGGGGCAGCACGCTTCAGCAGAAATACTCGCTGCGGGGCGCCCGGCTGGACGGCGGGGCGTGGGAACCGCTGGCGGGCCCTGACGGCGGGGCGGACATTGCGCCGCTGCACTACGGACTATTAACGGAATTCCCCAAACCGCCCAATCTGGGACACATGGGAAGGCGGCTCTTCCCCGTCCTCAAGGCGGCAGAATCCGGCGGCGTCTGGCTCTTCTACGAGGTCAAGATGGACAGCGATCAGGGCACGCTCGCCTCCAGGGGCCGCCTCTTCGGCCGCCACTGCAGGAGCGGCGACTGGTCGGATCCCCTCTGCGTGGCGGAAGGGAACGTCTTCTACGAGCTTCCCCACAACGGAACGGTCGGCGCACGGGTCCACCTGATATCTCAAGACATGATTACCGATGAACGATACCTGGAAAGCGCGCGCCTTACCGCCGATCTCCCTGCCGTGCCCCCTGAAAACCGCCGCGTCGACCTGACCGAATGGAAGGAAGTCCGGCTGCCTTTCGAAAAACGGCGAGCGGCGGATCGGCCCCGCAATGAGTTACCGGGTGGCGAAAGCGGCAGATACCAACTCTACTGGGTGGACCTGCACTGCCACTCGTCGGCATCCATCGAAGTGGAGGGCGAGCCGGATGAACTGGGCCATTACGCGCGGGACAAGGCGCAGATCGACGGACTGACCGTCTCCGACAACGACAGTTTCTGGAATCTGCCCACCCGCCGGAACGTGAGGCACCTGAAGGATTACGAGTGGGATTACGTCAAGGGCAACGCCATGGTCCTGAATGAGCCCGGACGCTTCGCCATGTTTCCCGGCTACGAGATGACGATTACCGACCGGGTCGACTCCGGGCGGGACCACCGATCCGTGATGTCGGACGACGACGAAATGGAAATGGACCTGCTCCACTTCAAGTACAAGGAGGCCCACACGAAGGGCGAGCGGCATACCCACAAGGACACCCGGGAGTGTCTGACGTGGTTCAGGGAAAAGGGCTACCTTCCGCTGCCCCACCCGCACAACGGAAAGTGGAACCTCTACGACACGGACGTGGAGTGGGGTGTCGATGTGTGCGCCGCGTGGATGATCAACATCGACCTCTACGATATCTACTTCAAATACCTGGACGCGGGCCACAAGTTCGCGTTCACCGGCAGCGGCGACAGCCATCACCGCAACCCCGGCCTGAGCGGCGCGCTCACCGGCGTCTGGGCGGAGCGCCTGGACCGCGCCGCTATCCTCGACGCGATCAGGGCCAGGCGCTGTTACGCAACGGCCGGCCGGAAGATCCTGATCGAATTCACGATCAACGACCGGATGATGGGCAGTTCGCTTGTCGTTCGGGAGGACCCTGTACTGAAGTGGCGCGTAGAGGGCGAAGCGGGCCGGGAATACGTCCTGCGCGTCCACCGGGACGGGCGTCTTATGTACGACGAAAGGTTCACCGGGCGGACCCGGGGTAAGCGAAAGGAATTCCAGTTGCGCCGGTTCCGCCCCGGAAAGCACTATTACCATCTCGAAGTCCTGTCGCCCGACCCGATCCCCCAATACCCGGCCAACGTCGCGCACGCCATGGGCGCCAAAGGATGGAGTACACCCATCTGGGTGGAGACAGCGGAATGAACCGGACGCTCGACACCTTCCCCTGCCCCTACACCGGCGCGGAGAGGGGTGCAGTGCGGGCGCCCACAAGGGACGCCCCTACAACGGCGACAGGTCGCGCGGGTGCGTCGTCGCGTTGGCGGGTTTTTCAGCATTTCATCTGCCGGCGTGATCCGGTACCGCGAACTGGCAATTCAATGAAAAAGGCGGCCGTTGCAGGCCGCCTTTGAGGATTTTTCCGTCTGTCCGGGTACTTAACGCGTCCAGCTCAAATACAGATTAATCGAGGTAAAGTTGACGATCGCCCATATCGACAACAGCAATCCGAGTTCCGTCCAGATGGACATCCGTTCTTCGCCTCGGGCCCGCATCGCCAGGTGCACAATCCCGTAAGCCAACGGAATCAGCAGCAGGTTGTTGGCATTTGCCCCGATGAGTACCAGTGTCAGCGGGGTATCGGGGGTTGCAACGGTCACGCAGAGCCACAGAAACGGAAAGGCGATCTGCAATGCCCGCAGCAGCCGAAGACGCACCGCTTCGTCATCGAGACCAGCGACGCCCGTCTGCCTCAGAAAATCCACGCTGATGCGCCCGGAACTGGCCGTGAAGACGAGCAGCGTGGAAAAAAGCGTGCAGAAGGCGCCGAACATGAACACGTTCTTGGTCCACGGTCCGATGCTTTGCGTAAATATCAGTGATACCTGCTCCACAACCTCCATGCCCTGCGGGACGACGTTCAGCTTCTTCAGGATGGAAGCGCCCAGCAGATAGTAGGCGCAGGTAATCACCAACGCGATTCCGGTGCAGACCAGCGCATCGGCTTTCAGCACCCGCATCCAGCCCCGATAGCGCGCCTGCCATTCCGGTGTGTCCTCCCGCGGCCCCACAAAATCCGCATACCCCTTCTCCCGCACCCAGTAGGGATACATGAAC
>CAZKDZ010000145.1:0-25045 GCA_964551635.1 uncultured bacterium
CCCTTTCGGACCTCAATGCTCTGCATCCGGCCGACCGTGGGGAAGTAGTAGGCCGCGGGAGCCACGTAAGGCGCGGGAGCCATCAGGATGCCGTCTTCCATAAGCGTAATCTTCGAACTGCGTTCAACACCGGTTCCGCGCATGCCGATGTTGGGGCGCAGCCCGTAGCCGTCCTCTTCCTGGATATTCACGCCCGGTACCTCTCTCAGCACGCGCAGGATGTCGTTGTAGCTCTGCCTGGCAAGCCGCGCCTCGCCGATATAGTGGGCCGATCCGGGAACTTCGTCGATTCTGTTCGGGTCTCCAATGACCATAACGCGGTCGAGGACAATTATGCCGGGCGCGATGGAATCGGGCTCGACCGTTCCGGTTGCGGTGGCCGAGTCTTCGGCCAAAGCCAGGCTACAGCCGGCCCGCAACAGGAAGAGCAGGCCGATGACGGGCGGAAGCAGGCGTCTCGTCCGGTCAGACTGAGAGATATTCACGGCGTTTTATCCTTTCGTGTGCCGCCTCGAGGCGGCAGGTGGAGCGCTGTCCGGTTCGATGGTTGGCAGCGCATAATTTCGTTTCTTCGAAAATGGGTTGGCGCTTGGCCGGCTTCGAATTTATATGAAGACGACATATGTTCAATAAAATTTACATTTGTATTATTAATAAAACATATGCACTTTATGCCAAAGTGTCAAGTGGTTTTGCGTGTATTCGAGGCGGAGCGCCGAAAAAAGGGATTGGCCCCGGTACGGTGGATTTCTATTTTACAAGGAATCCGCGACGATTTCACGAGTAAGGAGTTGCCATGTCCTTCACGCCTCTCAGAGTCGCCGTCATCGGCGCCAGCGGAATCGGTCAGCATCACGCCCGGTGGTACGATCTCTCCGGTTGCGAGGTGGTTGCGTTCGCGGGAACATCGAAGGATTCGTGCGAGCGCACCCGGGAACGGCTGGCGTCGTACTTCGGGTTCAGCGGACGGACCTATCAGGACGTGGATGCGATGTTGCGGGAGGAAAACCCCGACATCGTCGCGGTGACGAGCCCTTACCCGATGCACAGGGCCCACGCGATCGCCGCGCTCGACGCAGGCGCCCACGTGCTTTGCGAGAAACCGTTCTGCTGGGATAAAGACAAGGAACTGGATGAGATTCTCTCAGACGGACGGGCAGTTGCCGCGAAGGCGATGGACGCGGGCCGTCTGCTGGGCGTGTCTGCCCAGTATCCTGCGGGGATACCTCACTACCGGGCGTTATATGAGCGGGTCCGCGGAACCTGGGATAACCCGACGCGGATTGCGATGGAAATGGAGGTGAAGGGAAGAAAAGGGCCGAAACGCCACGAAGAAATCTGGGCGGACGTCGCTCCGCACGCGTTGAGTCTGGTCATTGGCTTCCTTCCTGACGGCAGGATGGATGCGACAACGGCAGTATGCGAAATCGATGAGCGTGAGAACCGGGCGCGATTCGACTATATCAGCCCCCGCGGACGTTGCGGCGCGGATCTGGTTCTGCGGGATATCGACGAGGGCAATCCGGCTCGCCGGTTCGGCGTCAACGGCTTCATGGTGGATTGGGAGGGGTACGTCGACGACGATGGAATCTACCGCGCCCGCCTCGTCCACGGTAGTGAATCCCTGCAATGTGACGACTTTCTGCACATATTGGTCGACGCCTTCGTTGCATGCGTGCGGGATTCTGCCGGTCGGCCCGTCGTGTCGGGCGCGGACGGATTGCTGGGGCTGGAATACCAGGTCGAACTGTTGCGCATGGCCCGGGACCGGGTTCCTCCGCGCCCGCAAGCACCGGACGTACACGGATGAATCCAGAGCGCAAGGCGGATATCGCCGTTATCGTCACCTGTCACGATTACGGCCGATATCTGTCGCAATGCCTGCATTCGATAGAAAGCCAGTTGCTGAAACCGGCGTCGGTTCTGGTGGTGGACGACGCCAGCGCGGACGAGACCGAAGCCGTCGCGCGTCAGTTTACGGACGTGGATTACCGCCGGGTTGAATTCCTGAACGCCAACAGATCCCGAAATTTCGGCTTTACTCAGGTTTCCGCCGAATGGGTGGTCTTCTTCGACGCGGACAACTATATGGCGCCCGGGTTTCTGGATGAACTCTATGAGGCGACCCGCGCCCGGCCGGTCCCGGATTTCGTTTACTGTGATCGCATCAACTTCACCGACGGCGACGGCTCCTGGCATCCCGATCCAGACGGGGTCAGGAAATCCGGACCCTTCCAGCCGGACAGGCTGCGAAAGGGCAACTATGTGGACATCGCCTCGTTGTTGCGGTCAGGCAGTTTTCCAGGTTTCGACGAGTCTCTGCGGCGATATCAGGATTGGGACCTGTGGCTGAATGTTGTTCTGAGACGGCAGGGCTGCGGCCACTATGTTCCGAAGCCCCTTTTCTACTATCGGATCCACGACGCCAATATCAGCCGCAGGGTGTCCGACGACAGGGCGGTCTGGTGTGTCCGCCGGAAGTATCGACTCGGGCTCTACTTTAATTTGCCGCTCGTCAGAGATGCACGCTGGCTGTTTTGCGTACTGCGGAAATTGAAGAGAACCGTGTTCGGTCGAAGCCGCTGATCCTTGCACGTGAATACAGGGGGGCGTTTGGACGGTACGCATCTGGTGCTGGCGTTGGCGGGCCTGCTCATTGGCGTTATGAAAGCCGGTTTCGGCGGCGGCGTAGGCGTGGTCGTGACGCCGCTGCTGGCGCTGGTGATACCCGCCAAGCTGGCGCTGGGCGTTATGTTGCCGCTTTCGCTCGCGGCTGACCTGATTGCGATCCGGTACTATTGGAAGTACCGCGTATCCCGGGTTGTCGTTAGCGTGATTCCGGGGATGGCGGTAGGTGTGCTGGTTGGCTGGGTATTGCTGGACGCCATTCCCGACCTCTGGTTCCGGCGGATGCTGGGCGGACTGGCGTGCGTCTTCGGACTTCTGCAGGCATTTAAGGACCATCTGCCGAAAATACCGTCGGCCTCGGCGTTCGTCGCCGGCGTGGCGCTGGGTGTCGTTTCGGTGCTGACCCATTCCGGCGGCATCATCCTGATGTTGTATCTGATACCCCAGGGGCTGAGCGGCAGGGTATTTGTAGCAACCGCGATGCTTGTGGGGCTGGTGTTGAATTCCATGAAAGCGCTGGCCTACGCACACCTTGGTCTGCTGGGCCCGGAAGTGTGGCGCATGGATCTCTTTATGCTTCCGACGCTTGCCGTGGGCGTGGGGCTTGGGATCCTGATGAACCGCGGGTTGCCGGTTGTCTGGTTCAACAGGGCAATCCTGGTCCTGGTCCTGGCGATCGGGGTCCGGTTGATGCTTTCCTAGGATTCCTCGCGGTCCGCGGCCGCAAGTGAGGTTCGGAGCAACGGATGTCACGCCCCGTAATCGGCATCACCACCAGCATCGAGGCATCGAAGGGCCGCGACTCACGCCAGGCGGTGGGCAGCGCATATGTCAGCGCCGTGGAACGGGCAGGCGGTTGCCCGGTGATTCTTCCCATGGTCGAACGCCGCGAGGCGCTCTCGCCGGTTCTGGATCTGATTGACGGGTTGATCATTACAGGCGGTCCGGGCATAACTGACGGTCTGATTGGCGTGCTTCCCGACGACCTGCCCCCTGTGGATCCGATCCGGGCCCGGACCGATAGCTGGATCTACCACGGCGCGCGGAAACGGGATCTGCCCATGCTCGGCATCTGCTACGGTATGCAGTTCATCAACGCCAGATTCGACGGCGCGATCTACGCGGATATACAGGTTCAACTCGGCAAATGTCCCCACTCCCCCAAACGGTCGGAACAGCTTCCGGTTCGTCACCACGTTCGGACGCTGGCGGATACCTGGCTCGCCAGCCTGACCGGCCGGCCGGGCGACCCGCTCGAAGTGAACAGCTCCCATATTCAGGCCATTGAGGGACCCGGTAACGGGCTCCGCGTCAACGCGGTAAGCGACGATGGAACTATTGAAGGCATTGAGACGGAAGACGGACGCATCATAGGCGTACAGTTTCATCCCGAGGCGTTGCCAGGAACGGTGTGGGACCGCGTTTTCGATCATCTGGTCTCAATATCGCAGACGTGATGGAACAGGGGTCACGGGGAACGGCATCGAAGCAGAAACGTCGGCGGCCGCCGTTGCCGGCGCCAGGCAGGTTGCGATTGCCTGAGATTGCTTTTTGTCGGTAAGTCCGCATACAGGAAGGGACTGTCAATGAGAGAACGACCCGTCTACTGCTGCAGAAGAGTTTCCACGCCGCCGCCATTGAATGGGAACATAGCCGGAACGGTGTGGGCGTCGGCCGACAAAATCTGCCGGGCGTTCCATTTGATTGGAACCCGGGCCGACCCGCCCGGTTTCTACATGGAAGCCGCGGCGCTCTGGGACGATGAGGCCCTATACGTGTGTCTGGTTTCCGATCCATCCCCTGTTCCCGTGACAATGCGCGAGCGGGACCAGGATCTCTTCAACGAGTGTGCGGTGGAGGTTTTCCTTCGAGCCGGAAGCGGCTACTACGAAATCGAGGTAAACCCTCTTGGCGCCGTTCTGGATCTCTACTTCCCGCGGGAGGAAGAGACCGACTGGCCGGCGATGGCTGAATTCGACGTTCCGGGACTGGTATGGACGGTCGGGGAGTTGGATGCGAACGGCCGCTGGTGCGCGCAGGTCGCCATCCCCTGGTACGGCGTACCGGAGGTCAGCCGGGCGCGGCACGATGGCATGGTGTGCATTTTCGCAAACTTCACGCGAAGCCAGAAGTTGCCGGATGGAAGGTATCATCTGACCACGTGGGGGCCCGCGCAAAATGCGTTCTGCGAATTGGCGAACATGGGCTGCGTGGTACTCTCGTCCCGCGAACAGGTGGACCAATGAAGGAAGTCGCCTGCACTGCCGCGCCCCGCCGAAATGGTTCGGCAGATCCGTTCTGGACGGCCGCAAACGGCCTGAGCATGCTCCGCGCCGCGTTGACCGGTCCGGTTCTCTGGATGATCTGGATGGGTCCGGCGTATAAGTGGTATCTGTTCTCCGTTGTCATGGTGATGATTATAACCGATATTCTGGACGGATATGTCGCAAGGCGCTGGGGCACGGTTACCCGATGGGGAAAGATCCTGGACCCGCTTGCAGACAAGGTGGCCATCGATGCGATCGCGATCACGCTGGCGATTGTGAAGGGATTGCCGTTCTGGGTCGTCGCCGTGGTTGTCGGACGGGATGTTGCCATTGTGGCAGCCGGTGTTTTTCTGTTGAATCGGGACCGAATCGTGCTTTCTTCCAATGTCTGGGGGAAGCTGACCAGTTGTGCGATGAGCGTCCTGCTGATTGCCTACGCAATGGATGCGCAGCCGTTGAAAGTCCCTTTTCTGTACCTGTCGGCGCTGCTTCTTCTGGCTTCGTCAGCAAGCTACGCGCGCGTATTGCTGAAGCAAAGGCGGTAGTGCGGCAGGCCATTTTCATTCCACGAGACCACGTTGCAGATCAGCGTCATTATTCCCGTCGTCAATGAGGCAGAAGCGATAGCCGGCTGCCTGGCGCAGTTCCGCGGACAGCGGAACGTTGAAGTGATTGTGGTCGATGGCGGCAGCCGGGACGGTACGCAGGACCGGACCCGGGCAGCCGGAGTGGCGAGGCTGGTGACTTCGCCGAAATCAGGCCGGTCCGTGCAGCTGAATCGCGGGGCGAAGTTGGCCTCAGGGGATGTGCTTCTGTTTTTGCACGCCGATACGCTTCTGCCTGACGGCGCCGCCCGGATGATCCGGGAATCGCTCCGGGATCCGGGTGTGGCGGGTGGAAGTTTCCGGATGGGGCTTAGCGAAGATACCTGGATGTTCCGGACGATCGCCTTCCTCTCCACGATGCGGTCCAGATATCTGGGGATTACCTACGGAGATCAGGGAATATACGTCCGGCGGGCGGTTTTCGAACGCGTGGCCGGCTTTCCGGAAGTGGCGCTTTTCGAGGACTCGGAGTTCTGCGCCGCCGTGAGAAAGCTCGGCCGTTTCGTTCTGCTGGACGGCAGCGTCCGTACGTCCACGCGCCGATGGCGGCGGTGGGGGGTCGTACCCACGATTCTCCGGATGTGGATGTTACGAATCCTGTATCTGTGTTCGGTCTCGGACAAGCGGCTGTGCCGACTCTACCGGGACGTGCGGTGAACAGATCGAGGAGGCAGAGGATGACCGCTGTGCGACTGGGTTTTGTGGGCCTGGGATACATCACGGTCAATGCCCATCTTCCGCCGCTTGCCGAGCTGGCGGGGAAAGGCCTGGTAACCTTACAGGCGTTCTGCGACGTGGACGGTGAGGCAGCCGCCGGCCACGCGCGGGCTTTCGGGGCGAATGCCGTATATACGGACCATCGCGAAATGTTCGAAAAGGAGAATCTGGACGGAGTCTACATCTGCATCCCGCCCACCCTGCATACGGATGCCGAGTTGATCGCCGCGGAGAAGGGGATCCCCGTAATGGTGGAGAAACCCCAGACGCTCGACATCGCACAGGCCGTCCGGTTCAGCGAAGCGATCAGGAAGTCGGGGGTTCCTTCTCAGGTTGGATTCATGAGCCGGTATTACACAACCGCGGGGTACACGCGGGACCGGATCTCGGAACGGACGCCCAGGCACGCGCTTGTACAACTGCTCTACAGCGGCGGGCACATTCGATACTGGACAAGCCGTTTCGAACTCTGCGGTGGATCGTTTGTGGAGAATACGATTCATATGGTGGACCTGCTCAGGTTTTTCCTGGGTGACATCACGGAGGTTTCCGCGTTTTATCATTATCGCAAGCCCGGGGAGGGTCCCGATCCCATCAACCTGCCCCATGTGTACGACGTGAATTACAGATTCGAAGGCGGTGTTGTGGCCAGCGTGACCACATCGCGTGTGCTGACGAACGTCAATGCGTCCAGGCGTGAGGTTGTGGTGGTTTGCGATGATTCGCTGATGGAGTGGTCGGCGGAAAGGGTCGTGGAAAACGGCGAGACGGTTTTCAGGTCGCCCGGTGTGGACAATGCGTTCGCCATCCAGGCGCGTGAATTTGTCTACGCGATCCGATCCGGCGACGTGTCCGGACTTCGAAACGGATACCCGGAGGCGTTGAACAGTCTGGCGGCGGTATTGGGCGCGAATGCGTCCGCCTCCGCAGGGGGTGCGCTGATACGGCTGGAAGATTTCGTATCGGGCGACGTCAGCCGGCGGGGCCGAAACCCTGCTGACGCGGGTACCGAGCACGGCGCTTTTTGACACGGGGGTCGCGTCGATGAACGAGATCAGGTATTTCACGCCGCTTGAGGCCAACCGGACACTGCCGCTGGTGAAGCGCATCGTTGCCGATATCCAGACGTCCGGACGCAGGTTGAGGCAGCTTGCCGGGGAACTCGGGCCCGCCGCGGCCGACAATGCCGAGATCAGAAAGCTGATTGCATCGCTGAATGAGTTCTTCCAGGAACTGGAGGGTATCGGATGTTCGTACAGGGATCCCAATTTCAGCCTCGGTCTTGTGGATTTTCCCGGCGTAATTGACGGTGAGGAGGTGCTTTTGTGCTGGCGAAGCGATGAGCCGGCCGTCACCCATTACCACGGTCCCATGGAGGGGTATCAGGGGCGCAAACGGATTCCCGATGAATTGCTTCGGGAAACCGGGACGGATCAGGGAGAGGAGCAGGAGGATGACAATTCAGGAACTGGCAAGCCGGTTTCCGGAGATTCCGGCCGATCTGCACGGTGAACCGTTGCTGGCTGCTTTCGCGGACGCATTCGATGCGCAGCTGGAAATCGCTCACAAGCCCAGCGCATGCGCGGAGGAACACGATGCCGGCAACCATTTCTATCTGAAGCTGATCGGGCCGATCGACATCTACCGGTACGGGCTTTACGACCGCGAGCGGGTGTTGAAAGAGATCCGGCAACTCGTCGATGGCCATCGGGCGGACCCGGAAGGCTTCGCGCGCGGGTTGCTGCCGGAACAGGTTGCGCGGCAGGAGGTCAGAGGACCGGGCTGTGGATAGGCCGAAGCCCGCGGCGTTGCAGGTTTTGTGGCGGCGGCCTCGCCTGCGGAGCGACTTTATCAACGGACTCTTATGGCACAGCATGGGCTTCATTTTCTGACGGCCACGGAACTCGCCGGGCTGTACCGCGACGGACGGGTTTCGCCGGTGGAAGTAACCGAAGCGTATCTGGATCGGATCCTGCGGTATCAGCCGGACACGCAAGCGTTCATAACGGTAACCGCCGATCGAGCCCGGGCGGACGCGAAAGCAGCGGAACTGGCGCTCCGGTCCGGCAACGCAGCCGGACCTCTGCATGGCGTGCCGATCGCATTGAAGGACCTGTGCGATACGACGGGTATACGTACGACTTCGGGAGCGCTGGCAAGGAAGGACTATGTGCCGGCGACTTCCTCTACGGTGGCGAAGCGACTGGCGCGGGCGGGCACGGTGCTGCTGGGCAAGACGAACCTTGTGGAATACGCCTTCGGTCCGTTCGGAATCAACCCTCACTTCGGCACGCCGCCGAACCCATGGGACCCGGAGCGGGTTCCCGGCGGATCCAGCAGCGGATCCGGTCTGGCGGTCGCGGCCGGCCTGGCTGCGGCCGCGATCGGAACGGACACCGGCGGGTCGGTGCGTATTCCCGCGGCATACTGCGGTATCGTCGGTCTCAAGACCACAACGGGCCGCATCGGCACGGCGGGCGTCATGCCGCTTTCCTGGACGCTGGACACGATCGGGCCCATGGCCAGATGTGTCGAGGACGCCGCGCTGATATACGTGGCGATCGCAGGCGCCGAGGCGGGTGATGCCACCGCACTCGATCTGCCGGTTGGCGATGTCACGGGTCTCATGAAGAAGGATGTCTCGGGCCTTCGGCTAGCCGTGGCCCGCGAGCCTTTCTTCAGTGGGGCGGAACCGGAGGTCGTCTCGCTTGTGGAAGACGCGATTCAGGTCCTCGCCGGCCTGGGCGTCCACGTCCGGGAAATGACGTTTCCCGAGGCGGTTCAGGCCGAAAGAGAGGAAGATAACCTGAGGCTTCTGCGAACCGAGGCGGTTGTTGTGCATCGCAAGGCGTTGGCGGAAACGCCGGAATCGTTCGGCTCCGGGGTCCGCGCGCGTCTTCAGGTAGAGCCTGGCCTGCTTGCCGTCGATCTTGCGGAGATTCAGCGCAAACGAGCCGAAATGATGCAGACGACGGCGGCAAGGTTGACAGACGTCGAGGCTGTCGCCGGTCCCACGATGTTGTCGCCCGCGCCGCGCTTGCGCGATCTGGAACGCGGCGAGCCGCACCGTCTGTTCACGCGGCTTGTAAACTGGCTGGGTCTGTGCGCGGTATCCGTACCGTGCGGTTTTACATCCCGGGGACTTCCGGTAGGACTGCAACTGACCGGCAAGCCTTACGACGAGGCGACGGTTCTGCGGCTCGCGTACGCGTACGAGCAGGCAACGGACTGGCGGGCGGCGCACCCGCCGGGCTATTCAACGTAAACGGACGATTGCGTCGACGGCACGTCGACTGACAGATGAAAATCAATACGGAGACTCAGAGCAAGGAGAGCGCGAAATGCTTGTGGGATACGTAAGTGACGAGCGCTATATCGCGATGTCCGATGTGGCGCTGGAGTTCAGGGACGCGTCGGGAAACGCGGTTCCCGCACGTTCGTCGGCATCGGGTGCGGTATATGCGGACGTTTCGCCCGGGAGGTACCAGGTGGTTCTGGCGCGGAATGGGTACGGGTCGAAGATCGTCAATATGGAGGTGAAGCCCGATGAGCCCCATCAGTTTCGCCTGCTGAAGGACTGCCTCATGGGCTACGTGTGGCCCAAGTGCGTCAAGTCGGGAGATCGCTCCGAATTCCGCGTGCATTCACACGAACAGTACAAACTGGAGTTGTGGCGATACGGCTGGAAAAAGGAACTCATCAGGCCTGTCGGGTGGTACGACGAGCACGGGCCGCGGGCCACCGTGCAGCTGACTCCGGACGGCGATTATACGCAGGTGGGCGCGCAGTGGAACAGGTTCGGGTACACCAGCCCGGGTCATAAACAGCTGGTCACGGCGCCTGAACGGTCCGGTCTCTACTATTTCCATGCAAAAACGGATTCCGGTCTGTTCTTTTCGTTTCCGTGGGTTGTTGCGCCGTCCCAACCGCGGGCGAGAGTGGCCGTGCTGGCATCGAACATCAACTGGAACTGCTACAACAATTTCGGCGGACGCAGCAACTATATTCACCCGGACAAAATGCCTCCCACACCCACCATCAACGCCCGGCTCGAGTTGAAGCGCTACACCGATCCGGAGCACATAAACTACGATGCGGAGGAGTATCTGCCGCTGTCGTTCGAGCGTCCGGAGCCGATCAACGCGATCCCAGAGGAAGAACAGGTAACCGATCCGATCGAGGGGCGGGCCCCGAATCACGTGGCGCCGGCGGAGTGGCGGTTGATGGGGTGGCTCGAGCGGGAAGGGTTCGAGTACGACCTCTACTCGGAGACACAGCTGCATTTCGGAGCGCTCAATCTGGACGATTACGCCGTCCTGATTCTGGGTCCCCATCCTGAATACTGGTCCGCCAGGATGTACTACGAGGTGAAGGACTGGGTCTTCAACCGCGGCGGGCGGCTGATGTATATGGGGGGAAACGGGCTGAACTGCGAGGTGGAGCTGCCGGACGAGGAAACAATGATCGTCCATAACGGAAACCGTCGTCAACAGCGGGACGGACGATTTGAGAGCCGCATGCATATGCGCCAGGAATCCGAGGCCAACCTGCTGGGGGTGGTGTTTACCGATGCAGGCATCATGACCGCGGCGCCGTACCGGGTCGTTGACGCGGGACACTGGGCATTCGAGGGAACGGGCCTCGCGGACGGTGAACTCTTCGGCCGGGAGTGTCTGCACATGCGAATTCCGGGAGGGGCGTCGGGGCACGAAACGGACAAGATATCGGCCAGGTTCTCTCCCGAAAACGTAAAGCTGCTCGCGCGCGGCATCAACGACAACGACGGCGGCGCTCATATGGTCATTCACGAACCGGACGGGGGCGGCGCCGTCTTCTCAACGGGATCGATCACCTGTATCAGTTCGCTTCTGGTCAGCGATGAACTGTCCCGGTTGACGGGTAACGTACTGAACCGGTTTTTGGCATAGCCTCCCTCGCTAACGGAGCGCGGCATGCTCTTCGACACGCATACGAACCTGTTGTGGTATCCGGACCATCTGTCGGATGAATTCGTCGAGTCGGCGCTCGCGGCCAAGAAGGCGAAGATGCGATTGTCGCTCGACGTGTATTACGCCGACGACGCCACGGACGAGCGAAACGCGTTCGACGCCAGGCCCGGGCAATTGCTTGAGGCCACGGAAGACTGCGACCGCGCGATCGTGTTCGGCCTGCGTGCGCCGCACGTGGGAATCGACGTGCCCCAGGAGTTGGTTGCCGGATTCGTGGACGAAAACCCTGACCGGTTCTTCGGCTGGTGTTCGGTCAACCCGAACGACGCGGATTGTATCGATCAACTGGTATATTGCGTGGAGGACCTCGGGCTGCGTGGATTGAAGGTGGCGCCGATCTACCAGAACTGGGACCCGCAGGACCCCCGCCACCTGCCTTTCTTCAAGAAGGCGGAATCGCTGGGTATTCCGCTGAATATCCATCAGGGGACCTCGTTCGTCCGGTACGGCCCGCTGAAGTACGCGAATCCGATTCAACTGGAGGATATCGCAATTGCGTGTCCGGATCTTCGCATCGTCATTTCCCACATGGGGCATCCCTGGGAAGATGAATGCGTGGTGCTGATCCGGAAGCATCCCAACCTCTACACGAACGTATCCGCGCTCCACTACCGTCCGCGGCGGCACTACCAGGCCTTCATGTCGGCGATCGAATACGGCGTGGAACACAAACTGATCTTCGGATCCGACTTCCCGTCGGCCACGGCGGCGCAGGTCATCGCGGGCCAGTGGAAAGTGAATGACGTCGTCAGGGGGACCCGTTTCCCGACGGTGCCCGACGAAGTGATCCACAATATCATCTACGAGAACTGGAAGCTTGCCTTACCGGAATATATCGGACGGTAGACGGTAGAAGTAAGAGGACCACACTGCCACCCGGCCCCGCAATCACCTGGTAAGAGGGGAGACGGAAGAGGGGAGAGATTACCTGCCGTGTGAGGTTTCTTTTCGTGCCGGCGGCAATGAGGAATTACATACCGGGCGAGGATTTCTTCTACCGTCTTGCGTCTTCCGTCTCACCGCATCTGGAAAAATGGCAAGTGACCGGGGGACGTTTGGGAGCGGTGGAGATTCCAACCTCACAGTGAGAGGCCTTGATGAGCCGATTGTTTTATACCGAAGAAGGCCGGGTGATGCCGACGCTATGCGAGGAGTTGACGACGTTCCGCCGCGCGCGAAAGCGGCTCGCGCTGCCGGCGACGGATGCGCCGGGGCAGGTTTATATCCTCGCGCGGCCCTATCCTGAAAACGCTGCTCCGCTTCGGGTGGCCGTGAACGGCGGTGAAGTCATCGCGATCGAACCCGATCGACCCGGCGCGTATTCCTGGTATGAATTCCCGGTGTCTGATTTGAGGGCGGGCGACAACACCTTCGAGCTGTGGACGGACGGGACGGCCATGGACGGCTGGTCCCTCGCGATGGAAGCGGGCCGCGCCGGAACCGGCAGCGGGGTCAGTGACGACGGCGGGGAAACCTGGCGGAGCGACCGGATGGGCTATCTCAACTCGGTCCTGGGCGAGTACGTCGTCCGGGTGCGGCTGGCCGAGGGCGAGGACCCGCCGCCTCCCGCCATGGTCCGGGAGGTCGCGGAGTCGCCCAGGCTGCTGTCGTTGAGGCGTTTGCTGCCGCCCGTCGCAAAAGACCAGGGGCCGCTCTTAAACCGGGTCCGCGCGTTATCGTCCTGGCTGGCGTCCAGCTGGGAGCACACCAATTCGCTCCGGGCGGGGCAATACGCGCCGTGGGACGCGGAGACCCTGCTCGCATGGGCGCCCCGACAGGTCGGACACAACGGGAAACGCCCGGTGGCGATGTGCGTTCACTATGCGGCGGCTTTCGTCAGCTGCGCCCAGGCGGCGGGCATCCCGGCCCGATGCGCCGTACTGACCGAGGCAGTCAACGGATTCAACGGTCATTTCGTGGCGGAGGTGTGGTTCGACGAGTACGGCAAGTGGGCGGTGGTGGATCCGAACTGCGATGCCCTGTTTATAAGGAACGGCGTACCCATGTCGATGCGCGAGGTGCAGGCCGTTGGAGAAAGCCTGAAAACCCATATCGAATACGGTCCCGGCACGGAGTACCAGCGGACGTTTCCGCATATGGTTGAATTCGCACGGGAGAATCTGGAGAAGGGGGTGTGCTTCGGGCACCGGAGCGTGTGGTTCCGGAGCGACCTGCTGGGCCGACCTGAATTTTCGCCACCCGCACACGGATCGCTGAGTTATTGCGAGACCGGCCTGGTCTGGGAGCAACGCGACCTGGCGGCCGGATTCGGGATGTTTCCATTCTTCGGCGACGACGACTACTTCGATGCCGCTCCCGCCGGTTTTGGTGACTGCTGAAGACGGATCGGTCGTGATTGCGGTCTCACGCGTCGTTTGTCAGCGGATTATCCCTGTATCGTGTCTATACCGAGTTTGTCGAGAGCGGCGCGGATTTCGGCGCGACCGGGTTCGGGTACGTCGACGCGAGGCGGTCGTACCGGGCCGCCCTGCAAACCGACCAGGTCCATCCCGGCCTTGATCATCGCAACGTCCCCGTACCGGACTCTCAGCCTTTCCAGCGGGGCCAGCCGGCGCTGGATGACGACCATGGCCTCCCAGTTCTTCTCGAGGGCGAGGTCGAAGAGTCTGAGTTCGTATTGCGGCGCGAAGTTGACCAGGCCGGCGGAGAAACCCTCGATGCCCATTTGAAAGCGCAGGTGCAGCACGCCGGGATCGTGGCGTTTGTTGCCGATCCAGACAAAGCGGTCGCCCAGGCTCTGAATGGCGCCGAAGAGATTGTGCGGCGCCCGGCAAGGGTCCTTGATCCCGATGATACGATCGACCTCCGCGAGCCTGGTAAAGAACGCTGCCGGCCAGGCCTGCGTATTGTAGGGCATCAACGCCAGACCGGTTGCGCTCGCAAGGATCCGATAGTGGTTGAAAACGCCCTCCAGGTCGTCCGGCGCCTCGTCGCGGAGGAAGGCGCCATCGCCAGAGCGACCAGCGCGCCCATTCGTTCGTAGGCCGGCGCGAGTTCCATGGCGTCGCCCAGATTCCCGGGCAGCGTGGGCACGACCAGCGTGCAGGGGCCGGCGATGTAAAATGCGGATTGGGTCAGCGTTGTAAGTTCGGCATTTGAAAGTGCGTTGACTTCACCGGTACCACCGCCGATGTTCAACACTTTCACGCCTTGCTCGATCAAAAAACCAACGTTCGTCTCCTGGGCGGACATATCGATTCGTCCGGGGTCTTCCCTGTTAAACGGGGTCACAACGTAGGCGTGCACGTCCCTGAGTCGATCTCTTAATTCCCGGGAAGACATCACGGTAGAGCTCCATGGAAGACGGGTTTTCGTTTCTTGCCGGAACGGAAGCAATATAGGTCCGCTCGCGGACCGGCAAAAATGAAATCATCATCAGGAAGGAATCCTGTGATAAAAATAGGTACGCGAATCGATCCCGGTTGGTTGGACCGGCCGGAGGACCTGCGGTTCCTGCGGCAGATCGGAGTGGACGTCGTGGACGTGACGCTGGATATCTTCCCGGGGTACAGGCAGTCCGGGCGACTGCGCCGCGAAAGCCTGGAGCGCGTGGTGGAGGTGGTGGACGGCGCCGGCCTCAGGATCGAACGGGCGAACGCCACGAACAACTATATGCGCGCTGTCTTCCTGGGTGAGTCCGACGCCGCTCAGGAACTGGATCATCTCGTGGCGAACGTCGCGCTCTGCGGAGAATACGGATTTCCCGTCGTCGGGATTCAGTGTTTCCAGGCCGCCCAGTTCGAAGGGTTGCCTCGCGGCGTATTCGAGTGGGTGGAAGGCCGGGGCGGCTATCGGCACCTGAGGGTTGATTTGCGGGACGCGCTGAACAGACCCCCGCGAGACGGCGCGCCAACGCACGAGGAACTCTGGGAACGGACGTTAAAGGTTTTTCGGGCGACGGTGCCTGTCGCCGAAGCGTGCGGCACACGGGTCGCGATGCATGGGAACGACCCTCCCGTGTCCAGCCTGTACGGCGTACCTCAGATCCTGCACGATTTCGCGTCGTTCGATCGGCTGTTCTCGGAGGTGCCGTCGCCTGCAAACGGGATGACCTTCTGCGTCGGCACGCGGTACGAGTCGGGCGAGGACGTATTCGAGGGAATCCGGCGGTTTGGCGGGCAGGGGAGAATCTTCCACGTGCATTTTCGAAACGTGCGGGGAACCATTCCCGATACCGGGGGGTATGAGGAGGTGAGTCCGGATCTGGGAGACATGAACATGTTTCATGTGGTCCGGGCGTTGCACGAAGCGGGATTCGAGGGCGCCATAGACTACGATCACATTATGAAGCTGGCAGGCGACGAGGAAGGCCGGGCCTATATCGCACTATGCGTCGGGCAGATGCACGGGTTCCTGCAGGCGCTCGAAACGGACCGTTAGCGGGTGAAGCACACTTCGGCGGACGCCTTGCACGGCCGATGTTCAGCGGGCTGAGGGTAAACGTACAGGGAGATGATTCTGAGCGTTGCCATGTCGGAAACGACGGAAATCGTTGTCGATCTCGCGCGGGCCTCCCGCGCTTCGCTCGATCAGGTTGGCGGAAAAGCGCGAAACCTGGGGCGTCTGCTTGCCGGGGGATTCCGAGTTCCGGACGGGTTCTGCGTGACAGCGGACGCCTGTGCACGGTTTCTGGAACACAATGGCCTGGATCCCGCCGGCGCGACCGAGGAGACGGTTGCCCGGGGTTCGTTTCCCGAAACCGTGGAACGGGCCATCAGGATGTCTTCCGAATCGCTCCTCCGCCACGGCGCGAAACCCGTCGCAGTGCGGTCGTCCGGCGCCTCCGAGGACGGCAGCGCATTCGCGTTTGCCGGTCAGTTCGAGACCTACCTGAACCTGACGGACGTCGCTTCGGTGCTCGAACACGTCCGGATGTGCTGGGCGTCGGCATGGAATCTCCGCCTGCGAACCTATGCCCCGGATCTGATTCCCCGTATTGCGGTTGTGGTCCAGGAAATGGTGGAGGCTGAGAAGTCCGGCATCCTTTTCACCCATAACCCGGTGGCGTCAGGCGCACCGGGTATTTTCGTGGAGGCAAACTGGGGGCTCGGTGAGACGGTGGTAGGCGGGGAGGTTTCGCCCGATTCTTACGTGCTGGACCGGAACACGGGCCGGGTTGTCGAGAAACGTATCGCGAAAAAGCTGTGGCGGCTTCTGCCGGGCCGCCGCCGGGCCGAACCGATGCCGGAGGAACTCCGGAATGCCGAAGCGCTTTCTCCTGATGAACTGTACACTCTATGGCGGCAGGGCACGAAAATCGAGGCTTTCTCCGGGGGCCGGCCCCAGGACGTCGAATGGGCGTTTTCCGGGGGCCGGCTCTTTCTCCTGCAGACGCGTCCGATTACAACGACCGTGTCCCGCCCGCGCGGCGTGTGGTCGCGGGGGATCTGCGACGACCTCTGGTCCGAGGCCCTCTGTCCGATGGCCGCGTCCATCATTGCGGGTCGTCTGAGCGAAGCCTATACCTTCCAGCGTCCCGCGCGGCGTCTGGGCCTGAGAGCATTTGTTCGCGACGACATCCTGAATGTGATCGACGGTTATATGTACGTGAATGCGGACGCCGTGGCGCAGGCGCTCCTCCTGATCCCTGAAAGACTGACTGCGGATGACGCCCTGGATATACTGCCCCGGAGTCTCCAGGAGGAGGTTAAGGGTTCGCCGCGGACCTGGCGGCGGATTCTCCCGGCGCTGCTGCGCCTTCCGGGCCTTCTGATGACTGAACCCTACGGTCTGGTTCACAGCAATCACAGGCGGGTCAGGCAGGCGTTCTTCCCGGTATTCAGCCGGCGGATTCGGGCCATAGAGCGTCAGATTTCCTCGGCGAGGGCTCCGGATGACCTGCTCACGGCCGCAGATTGTCTGACCGAACTGGCCATGCGCCAGCAGGGGCATGTCAACCAGTGGAGCTACGCATTCGCGATGAACTGCATCTGGGCGCTGCGAATGATGGTGGTCCGTTGGGCGGACCTCGATATGACTGTTTTCAAGGATCTGCTGACGGTCCCTGTAAGGAACAAGACTTCGGAAGCCAATGCCGCTCTGGAGGAATTGGCGGAGGAGGTCCGGAGCGACGCCGGGCTGCGGCGGATGCTGGTAGACGGCACGGACGCGGCGTTCCTGAAACATCTTCGGGCGGGCGAGGGCCGCTTTGCATCCAGGTTCGGGGCGTTCATGCAGGTGTACGGGGTACGTGCCGCGAATCGGGATTTCACCATTGCGCGCTGGCGGGAACGCCCTGAAATCGTTGTGCAGATGCTCCGACAGATCGTCTGCGCGGAACCCGCATCGCCACGGAAGGATCCGCGTGAAACGATGAAGACGGCGGAATCGAAGGTTTTCAGGTGTCTGTCCGAAAAGCCCTTCGGAGCGGTGCGTGTCCTGGTGTTTCGGTACGTATTGAGATATACGAGGATCTATCTTGGACTTCGTGAGGAATTGCGTTTCCACCTCGACAGACTGTTCGCCGGGTACCGGGCTGTTTTTCTGGGGCTCGCAGACCATCTTGTATCCCGAGGGGTGCTTCGACGGAAGGATGACGTATTTTTCCTGACCTGCGCCGAAGTCGAGAAAGCGTTCCACGGCGGCCCTGTGCCATCCGAGGATGAAATTCATCGACGGATCGCGGATTTCGAACGCGCGCGCGTCAGACAGCCGTTTTATTTCTGGATCGACGGGCGCGGTGAGAATCCGGTCGCCGACGACAGTCAGGATGCACAACGGCTGGAGGGGGTTGGAACCAGCCCGGGATCGGCAACGGGGTTTGCCAGGCTGATACGCGGACCGGAGGATTTCGGGACGCTCGGGCAGGGGGAGGTGCTGGTCGCGCTGGGCACAGATCCGGGATGGACCCCGCTCTTCCGTCGGGTTAGCGCGGTCGTCACGGAAATCGGAGGGGTCCTGAACCACAGTTCGGTGATCGCACGGGAGTACCAGGTTCCCGCGGTGGTTGGTGTGTCGGGCGCCACGCGGCGCATACGCACCGGAGACCGCGTTACCGTGGATGGGAGTCGCGGTGTGATCGAAATCCACGGCGACGGAAGCCGGTCCCCTGTATCCTGCGATCCGGCAGGCCGGGCCGGTCAAGCGGCCGGAATCGTCGATTCTTAACGAACTTCCGCGTAACTTACTTGTTTTTAATTATTTGAAACAATATTACTTATACGCTCCGTCGAACTTCGGATCTGCCGGTCGGCGAATCGGTTGCGAATAAGTCCTTCGTGTTGTAAATTTACCGTTCTGTATCTGAACTCCAATTAACCGTTTTTCGTTTCGGCGCAGCGCCAATGACGTCGATTTCCGAGAATCTGAAACGGGTCCTGGAACGCATCGCCGGGGCCGCGGAGCGAGCGGGGCGGCAGGCGCGGGATGTGACCCTCGTCGCGGTCTCCAAGACAAAGCCCGTCGAGGCCATCGCGGAAGCGGTGGAAGCGGGTGTCCGGGTGCTGGGCGAAAACCGCGTGCAGGAGGCCGAGGCGAAGGTAGACGACGTCACGGATGCCGTGGAATGGCACCTTGTGGGACATCTGCAGCGCAACAAGGTGAAAAGTGCGCTGCGCATGTTCGAGTTGATCCACTCGGTCGACAGTCTGCGGCTTGCAAGGGAGATTGGAAAACGCGCGGTACAGGCCGGAATTTCCGCACGGACGCTCGTACAGGTGAATACTTCCGGTGCTGAATCGCAATTCGGAGCCGCGCCTCACTCGGCGGTCGACCTTGTCGGACGGATTTCGGAGGTGGAAGGCGTGGGTGTGGAGGGGTTGATGACCATTGGCATGTTCCTTCCGGACCCGGAAGCGGTACGTCCATGTTTCGTTCAACTGCGGGAACTGGGTGAAGAGATAGAATCGGCGCGCATCCCGGGTGTGTCGATGAGGCACCTGTCAATGGGGATGACTGGGGATTTCGAGGTGGCAATAGAGGAAGGCGCTACGATGGTGCGCGTCGGCTCGGCGGTCTTCGGCTCAAGGCAATGACCCAGGGACAGCGCGCACCACGGTCGGTGGCGGCGTCGCTGCCAGGATAAGGATCGCAATGTTATACGTCTTGTTGCAGGTAATCGACTATTTGCGTGCAGCCGTTAATTTCGCGGCGTTCGCCGTGGTTGTCGGTGTTGTCGTCCTGATGGTCCTGCGATGGATCCTGTTCAGGGCACAGCCCTTTGGACGGCTTGCTCAGGTCGTACGGGAGTGGACCGACCCCATGATCTGGCCGGTTGCGCAGAGCCTGCCGGCGTCCAACAGTCTCAGCATTGCGCCGTTGTTTGTGATTCTTGCAGCGTTGTTGGCCGCGTTTTTTCTGAAGTGGGTCAGCAACGACGTGCTGCTGGCGCTGGAAGGGGTGGTCCGGGCATTGATGAACGTGGCTTTTCTTCAGGTCATCGGCTGGCTCTTTTACGGAGCGATTTCAGTCTTCCTCGTGTTGATCCTCGCCCGCATCATCGTTTCCTGGATGCCTTTTCTGCAAAACGGGCGGCTGATCTGGACGTTGTATGCGCTTACTGAGCCCGTCATGGCCCCTTTCCGGCGCATGATACCGCCGCTTGGGATGTTCGATCTGTCGCCGATACTGTTGATCCTGCTGTTGAATTTCGCAAAGGGCGCGGTTCTCGCGGTCTTCGGATTGGGCGCGTCGTAGGGTCGGATTTCCGGATGGACGGAGCGGATCCATGACAGACACGAAGCCGTTGCGCCTTGGCGTCATCGGCGGGTCCGGGTTCTATGAGATGGAAGGCGTCAGGGTTGTGCGGGAACACGAGGTGGACACGCCATTCGGACAGCCCTCGGACCTGCTGGTGGAGGCAGACGTCGACGGACGCACGGTGTTCTTTCTGCCCCGGCATGGACGCGGACACAGATTGTTGCCGTCCGAGGTGCCGTACCGCGCCAATATACACGCCCTGAAACAGCTGCATATTACCCATGTCCTCGCCGTGGGCGCGGTGGGAATCATGAAGGAACACATCGCGCCGGGAGACATGGTCGTTCCGGATCAGGTCTTCGATCGTACAAAGGGGAATCGGGCGTCCACGTTTTTCGGCGACGGGGTTGTGGGACACGTGTCCTTCGCCGACCCGTTCTGTGCCGAAATGCGCAGTCTTGTTGTTCAGGCTGCGAAGGCAGGGGGCGCCGCGGTCCACGACGGCGGTACGTACGTCTGCATGGAAGGGCCGCAGTTTTCCACCCGGGCGGAGTCGCACTTTTATCGTCGGGCCGTTGACGCCACTGTGATCGGAATGACGGCGATTCCGGAGGCCAAACTGGCCCGTGAGGCGGAAATGTGTTACGCCGTTCTGTCGATGGGCACGGACTACGATTGCTGGCACGAACAGGAAGGGGACGTCGATATCGAGTCCGTTCTGGCCATCCTCAAGGCAAATACACGGACGGCCAATGCGGTCGTGAAGGCAATCTCCGGGCTGCTGCCGGAAGCGTCGGACTGCCAGTGCCAGCGCGCGGCGCAGGATGCGATCATAACGGCGCCTGGCGCCGTTCCCGAAGAGGCGAAGCACCGGCTGAGCGTACTTTATGGACACTATCTGGACGGGACAGGATGATCGACGAACAGTGGTACAAGAGACCCGATGGCGTACCGGAAGCCGTTTCGGCGGGGGGCGTGGTTGTCAGGGTGGAAGACGGCCAGGTGATGGTGGCGCTTATTCGCGAGCAGTCCTACGAGGAGTACGTGTTGCCCAAGGGACACGTGGACGAGGGCGAGTCCGTCGAGGAGGCTGCGCGTCGGGAGATCGAGGAAGAAGCAGGGTTTACGGAAATGAAGTTGATCCGGCCGATGGGCGTTCGGGCACGGATGAACTACCGTCGAACGGAGTGGAAGACCACGCATTACTTCCTGTATCGGACCGAGCAGGTGGACGTCGTGCCTACCGACGTCGAAAATCACGAAGTCGTGGACTGGTTTCCGATCGACAGGCTTCCCGTGATGATGTGGCCGGAACAGAAGGCCCTGTTGCGGGAGAACCAGCCCTGGATTGTCGCGATGGTGAATGGACAGCCGACTCGATAGCTCCCTGCATCCCCAGGCAGGAAGCTTCCTTCTGAACCGGTCCGAGTTGCGGCCCGTACGTTCGCGGGACCCAATCGACGTCGAGACCGGAAGGATCCGCAGTTTCCCCGAATACAAAAACGACAGTGAATAGCGCTCATGGCGACGGTTAAAGAGGCAGACGGGGCGTTTGAAGACGTTTCCGGCGCAATGGATTTTCCTGGAATGGAGAGGGAGACCCTTCGGTTCTGGGAGGAAAACCGGACGTTTGCCAAGTCGGTGTCAACCCGGCCGGAATCCAATCCGTTCATCTTCAACGACGGGCCGCCATTTGCCAGCGGGCTTCCGCATTACGGGCACCTGCTGGCCTCCATTATCAAGGACGTCGTACCGCGGTACTGGACGATGCGCGGATATCGGGTGGACCGTCGTTTCGGCTGGGATTGTCACGGGCTCCCGGTAGAGAACGAGGCCGAGAGGCAGCTGGGGTTGAAGTCCAGGAAAGATATCCTTGCATTCGGCGTCGGCAGATTCAACGAATTTTGCCGCGAACAGGTGCTCCAGTACACCGCGGAGTGGAAGCAGGTCATCCAGCGGTGCGGACGGTGGGTGGACTGGGATCACCAGTACCGGACGATGGATCCGGACTTCATGGAGTCCGTGTGGTGGGTGTTCAAGAGCCTTTGGGAGAAGGAACTGGTGTATGAGGGGTACTACTCCCTCGCCTACTGTCCCAGGTGCGCCACGCCGCTCTCCAATTTCGAGGTGAATCTCGGGGGCTACCGGGATACCCGGGATCCATCCATCACGGTGCGGTTTCGGGTACGCGGGCAGTCGAACACGTCGATCCTGGCCTGGACGACCACACCATGGACACTGCCTTCGAACATGGCTCTCGCGGTCGGAGAAGACATCCCGTACGTCCGCGTCCATATGGAAAACGGAGAGCAGCTGATCCTCGCGGAACCGCGATTCGACGCCGTGTTCGGCAGTCGCGGCGAGGAGGTGCTGCGGGTGGAGACGGAACCGGTTGCGGCGCTGCTGGAAATGCGTTACGAGCCGTTGTTTCCCTATTTCACGGATCTTGTTGATCAGGGCGCGTATCGCGTGCATACGGCCGATTTCGTGTCTACCGAAGACGGTACCGGGATCGTGCACGTCGCTCCGGGATTCGGTGAAGACGACTATCAGCTGGGAGTCAGGCGGGGCATCCCCGTCGTGTGTCCGATCGACGAGGATTGCGCGTTTACCGAGGCGGTGCCGGAATATGCGGGTCAGTTTGTAAAGGACGTGGATCGCCTGATCCTGCGGCGGCTGCGAACGGATGGCCTGCTGTTTTCCGAAAGTACGCTGGTTCACAGCTATCCGTACTGCTGGCGGTGCGATTCTCCCCTGATTTATCGCGCAATCTCAACCTGGTTCGTGGCCATCGAACCGATCAAGGAAGAAATGATCGCCTCGAACCAGCGGGTCCGCTGGGTGCCGGAGCACATCAAGGACGGGCGTTTCGGCCGCTGGCTCGAGGACGCGCGCGACTGGGCGATCAGCCGGAACCGCTACTGGGGCACGCCTCTGCCCGTCTGGCGCAATGAGGACACGAAGGAGACGATCTGTGTTGGAAGCCGTGAAGAACTGGAACGCCTGAGCGGGGAGAGAGTGGATGACCTGCACAAGCATCTGATCGATCACATCGAAATCCCAAGCCCCACCGGACGAGGCGTCCTGAGGCGTGTGCCCGAGGTGTTGGATTGCTGGTTCGAATCCGGATCCATGCCCTATGCCCAGACGCACTATCCATTTGAGAACCGATCGTTCTTCGAGGCGAATTTTCCTGCCGATTTCATTTCAGAGGGCCTTGATCAGACTCGGGGCTGGTTCTATACATTGACGGTTCTCGCCGCGGCGCTGTTTCAGGAGCCGGCGTTCAGGAATTGCATTGTTTCCGGCATGCTGCTTGCCGAGGACGGACGCAAGATGAGCAAGCGGCTGAAGAACTATCCGGAACCCACCGAAATGCTGGACGCGTACGGCGCAGACGCATTGAGGCTGTATCTGTTGAACTCGCCGGCGCTGAAGGCCGAGGAGTTGAGGATCAGCGAACGCGGTATCCAGGAGAGTCTGCGATCGGTCATTATTCCGTTGTGGAACGCTTATAGCGGCATATTCGTAACCTATGCGAATATCGACGGCTGGACGCCCGCCCGCGCCCGGGCGGCGCCGCGCACACACGAACTGGACCGCTGGATCCTGTCGGAATTGCAGACGTTGCTGCATGAAATGAACGCAGAGATGGCGGCATATCGGCTTTACAGGACCGTGCCGGTCATGGTTTCGTTTGTCGAGAAGCTGACGAACTGGTACATCCGCCGCAGCCGCCGCCGCTTCTGGAAGTCGGAAGACGACGAGGACAAGGCGGCGGTCTACGAGACGCTGTACGAGGTGCTGGTTACGCTTGTCAAGGCGATGGCGCCCGTGCTTCCGTTCGTGACCGAAAAGATCTATCAGAATCTGGTCAGAAGAGTCGACGGGGAGGCCCCCGACAGCGTACATCTGTGCGATATGCCGCAGGCGGATGAGACGTTGCGGGACCCCGCACTGGAGGCGCAGATGAATCTGGCGATGCGTGCGGTCGCTCTGGGCCGGTCGCTTCGCAACCGGCACGACCTCAAGGTGCGTCAACCGCTGCGCCGGGTCTTTCTGCTTCCGCCCGATACGGCCGGTCGGGAGGCGCTAACGTCCATGCGCGGCCTGATCTCCGAGGAACTGAATATTAAAGAGGTCGTGTTTGTGGAGGACGAGACCGAGTTGAGCGAGATCTCGTACAGGCCCAACTTCCGGGTGCTGGGGCCGCGTTTCGGGAAGCGCATGAAGGAGGTGGCCGGACGCATCGCCGAATTGGCGCCACGGGACGTCGAACGCCTGCGAACCGGGGAGAAACTGACGGTTGCGGGAGGGGAGATCGGTCTCGAGGATCTGGAAATCCAGCGGCGGGAGAAAGACGACCTCGTGGTGGCCGTCGAGAACAACCTGTGCGTAGGGCTGGACGTCCACCTAGACGAAGCGCTGGTCGACGAGTGTACGGCGCGCGAATTCGTGAACCGGGTACAGAACATGCGCAAGGAGATGGGATTACAGGTTGTCGACCGCATTCAGGTGGGGGTGTCCGGAGAAGGCTGTCTGGAGCGTGCGGTCACCCGCTATCGGGCGTACGTCAGCGGCGAGACGCTCGCGGAGGAGTTGCTGGTGGGTCAACTGCCTGACGCCAGCCCGTTCACCCGGGAATGGCAGATAAACGGACTGCGCGGCACAATCGGGGTATCGCGCAATTGACTCTCGCAAAGCTTTGAAGCAATATGCGTTCCGGTCCTCACGCCCGCGGGATGGCGGCGGCATCCGGTTCGTGTACGCAATTTGAACCGACAGGCGGAGAGGTCGATGAACGAGAAAGATCTGAAATACTTCCGGGACATCCTCGAAAAAAAGCGGCTGTCCATCGTTGAAGATCTGGGGATGCTCGAGCAGCGGTCCATGCACGCGACTTCCGAAGAGGCATCGGGAGGGCAGATTTATTCGGATCACATGCCGGAACTGGGAAGCGATTCGATCGAGCGGGAGAAGGCGTTCCTTTTCGCATCGCGCGACGGCGCGTATCTGACGCAGGTGGAGGACGCGCTTGAACGTATCAAGCGCCGGACGTTCGGAGCGTGCAGGGTCTGCGAAAAGGCGATCCCGAAGGCGCGTCTTGAAGCCGTTCCCACAACCCGGCTCTGCGTTCCCTGCAAAGAAGGCGAACAACGGC
>CAZKDZ010000146.1:0-21983 GCA_964551635.1 uncultured bacterium
GCGGAGAATCAAAGGATACCGAGTCCTTCCCACACTCAGACTTGCCCTACGCAATCATCTCAAACTCGACCATCACTCTCAAGAAGCCTTCGCCGCAGACTAAACGCCTCTCCTTTTTCAACTAAAAATAGTACTTGCCCCGGCGGTAAGGTTTTCGATTCAATCGCAACACAATGTGGCTACTGCGTTGACGATCGTACTCATAGCCGATCTTTGCCAATGCACTGACAACATTGCGACCGGAGACAACCGGGAGCGGACTCAAATCTTAACCTTGATACGTAAGTCTCCGGGGACGTTTATTCGAATATGTGCAAGTTGACAAAAGCGATTAAACTGCGGATTACCAGGATAAACCAGGTCACTGGACATGAAGAGAAAGAACGTCCTTCTATACGTCGATAACGCCCTGTTCGGAGGGTTTTATCACGTCACCGCGTTGCTGTTTTTTTCGGATTGAGGTCGATCTCAACGATTTCTTCCGTAATCGCGGGTGGAATCGGATCCCCATGGGCTTCCAGACTCTCGATATAGAGTTCTATGGCTTCCTGGGAATTTGCCAGAGCTTCCTTTCGGGTAGATCCCTGCGAAATGCATCCTGGCAATGCGGGAACCTCTGCCACGAAAACACCGTCTTCATCCTGCGCAATGAGTACCCTGAACTTGACGCTGCTCATATCGCTGTCCGATGGAGTTTTTCCCTATTTCCAAAATTGACATCTGGTTCGACAAAGATAGCCATTATCCGTGATCGTTGCAATCAGTATTGGGGTTCTTCATCGCCTGCTGCCTGGAGCCTCGGCGAGTCGAGATCGGCATTTCAGCTCCCGTGAGTGATCAGACTTTCCGGAGTATTACGTAGACGTTTCCATGTTCACCGGACACATGCTCCTTATCCTGGATCGCTACGAAATCCTCGCCGTAAATCGCAGCGACTTCGAACTCTTCGGATATGTGTACCAATTCCTCCAGATCTGGGAATAGCCAGAGCCTCAGCGTATGGCTCTCCTCGTATCGGTCTGTCTTCCGATTCTGTTCGACCGCGAACGTGCACACCTGGTGACACAAACTCGATTCTCGGTCTTCGTTGAGAATTCTCCACCAGGTACTCACTCGGGCGCCCTCGCGTTCACTTGTCCAATGATCGCCCTTCGGAAGTTCACCTTTGTGAGCGAAATTAAGGTGGACAATGTAGACCCCATTCTCACGTAACGATGAACCGGTAGCTCTCAGATGTGAGACGATTTCTTCATCGGAATGGAGGTATCCGATGCTGTTAATCGAATTCACCGCGGCATCGAATTCGCCCGGGATCTCAGCGCATGCCATTTCAGCTTGCATCACGCGAACATTCTTGACATCCGCTGCAATTGAGTCCTTTGCATATTGAATCATGAACGGGTTGGCGTCATAGCCCGTCACCTGGAACCCGGCGCCCGCCAGGGCCCGCAGCATTCGTCCCGTTCCACAAGCCGGTTCGAGGACGTCCATCACGGTGAACGGAACATACGTTTCAAAGACCCGTTTGAAGAATCGTATCTCATCGGTGAGATCCCAGGAGAAGGCGATGTCATAGATCCCCGGATGGTTGTAGAGTTCGAACTTGCCCGTCTCCGTTTGCGTGATCACCTTACACTACCTTTCACTCGACGTCTCCGACTACCAAAAAAAGTGTCAGCAAACTTTATCCCGCATCATACCTGTCCGAAATCGTCGTTTCCAATCGCCATCACGAAATGATCCACCTGTAATTGGAGCGAGGGCATCCTGCCCTCGAACTTCGCGTCATCTACCACTGTTCGCGTTGAGAGACTGACGCGTCCATTCAATCCGACACCGGTTCGCCGAAAACACCGTGTGCGACGAGTTATCCGATGTCGAGGGCAGGATGCCCTCGCTCCAGGGAACGCCAACCGCACCGGTCCCAAATCGGTTTCTGTCTTGGACAGCTGTGGCCAAAAGAGGGGAACCTGCATTGGCACTTCGAAACGACTTTCAAGAAAACCAGGTACTTACGCATCCAGGATCGTCTTTTTCAAACTATCTTGGACAGCAGTGATCGCACATGAACCACAATCGTCAACTTTCTATCAGTCCAAGCGTTCGGGAAGTGCGCTCACAGATTCGTTTGACGGTATCAATCTCATTGGTGGACAGGGGACCGATTTCCGGGTCGTCATCTCGAGACAGGACCAGTTCGTTCGAATCTATCCACTTCTGTCGCTTGGGCTCAAGCCCTGAACCCCTGAGGTATTCATCGTCGAAGTCTCGAAGCACCGGGAATTCGGGCTCCAGAGTCACACTTTCCTCGAGCGCACCACCCAGCAATCCCTCAAGGGTTTCCCGAGGGTAGCGACATAGGGCGTCGTACCGAACGAACCGATCAACCAGCCTGCGGTCCTGCCACAGCTTTGAATTGACGGCATTCCACTGGTTTGCGACTTGAGTGATCTTGTCGGAGGAAACCATATCCCGCCATCCGCGCGGCTTGACACCCCACCAGCCATCTTCCGGGCCGCGCATTCCGTCAAGGCGCCGGAATCGTTTGAGAAGCGAGAAGGTATTCGAGACGGGTTTTCTGACAACGGCAACAACGAACATGCGAGGCAGGATTGCCTTGATCCAGGGAAGCCGAACCGTACTGTACGGGCATTTGCTGATCCCCAATTCCGTTGGCAGGGAATCAAGTCTGGTTTCCGCATCCCTGCGTACGTACTCCACCACGTCCGGAGTCGCATCGCCGGCGCCAATCTCATGACCCTCAGCTCCCGAATTTCGCTGATAGATGACACCGGCAGGAAACGCCGTGGGTGAAAACGAAGGCCTGTTGCCCCAGTCTATTCCGCCTTCTGTCTTTCCTCTCCCTCCGAGAAATTCAGCCCTGCTGGTGTTCTCGAGCAGTCTGACCATGAGAGAGGTGCCTGATTTCTGAAGCCCCGCGACGTGGATGATTCGCTTCAAATCGAATCCTCGAAGTATCACCGACGCCGATAGAGCAGGTGTGGTCTGCCAGCGCGACGTGGAAATCAGTGATGATGCCCGGCCCGATCATCGCGTTTTTCTAGCGGTGCTCCTTAAAGCGGTTGCCCTATGTCTATTCGATTGCCATCGGGGTCCGCGATGACGAAGTCACGAAGACCGTATTGCTGATCGCGAAGTCCCTTGATAATCCGTACTCCCGAATTGTTGAGATGATTGTAAAGCGCGTTCGCATCAGTCACCTTCAGGTGCGCGACGTTGTGGGTACTCGACTTTATGTCACGGCACAATGACAGATGCAACTCGGCCCGATCCTTCTTCATGATCACAAACCCGACCGGATTCCCGTTCTCAAACGTCTTGCGCATTCCCAGCATCGACGCGTAGAATGCAACGGACGCTTCGATATTGCTGACTGCAATGCAGGGCGCGATGCGGCCCAGTTCGACTGAATCCGGGAAATTCGATGAATCACCCATGAGCGCTACCTCCTTTGGCGACCAGACGATCCGGAACTGAGGCAGTGCTCAATACAGGACAATGGTCGGTTTTAGTGTTCTGTGACAGAACACCTGGTAAACCGAGGCGGTGCTCGGATCGAGGATCGGGCCGGGATCGAATATAGCGCGTAATTATGGTTTCACGTACTGGAACATTGACTCCGCTTCAATCCATGAGCCAGTTGGTACAGTTCCCCGAAGTCAGCGGACACCGGACCGAACAGTTCCGCCGCTTGTTTGTAGTGTATGATCCGAACTTCTACGATGTTGCTATTGGTGTCCGGATCCGATTTCTCAGATGTGTTTTGGACCACGTCGGCCCAGGATACGACCCGGACGTGTTCCGGGTGCGGAAGGTGGGATAGCCTGGGGCGGTCAACTCTGGACGCGCAGTAGTACATTCCGATCGGATGGAGATTTCCAGGTATGCTCCCCGTTTCCTCAATCAGCTCTCGACGCCCGGCCTCCTCCCATGTTTCGCCGGGTTCGAGCGTGCCTCCCGGCAATACCCACTTCCCGTTCGCCCGCCTGGTGACCAGACAATGATCGTCGGAAACGAAAGGGATGACATAGGATGAGCCGCAGATCGTCGAGGCCAGTTCCTCTTCGAATTTGCGGAAGACGACATCGGGGCGTGGTAGTCTCTGCTCACCACTCAGGTTGGGGTATTTCGAGATAAGCTTGTCGAATCCCATCTTCAGGCCGCGTCAGGTTGTCCATCGCCGCGCTGTCCACCGACGGCATCAGTCAGAATGGACCGCTCGGCGTCGGATTCAATCCTCGCCCCAACTTTTGAGCAGATCCGGGTCAGCGCCGCCCTGTGCCAGTACGGGGATCAGGTGCGCGTGTTTCATCCTGACGGCCGCATCGCACAACAGCCGGGTGTACGGCTTCACGAGTGCGCCTTCCCTGATCAGCCATCGGCTGAGTTGCTCGTGGCCTCCCGTCACCGCATAGTGCAGCGGGGTCACACGCCAGACGGAGTCGTCGTCCTGTTCCCCGGTCAGCAGGCCTGGATCCTCTTCAACGCAATGCTTTACGCGTTCAGCGTCTCCCAGATAACACGCCGAATAGATGTCCATGACGGAACCCGCTTTGATCAGCATGTCAGCGATTTCCAGCCTGCGATATCGCCGCGCGATACAATAGGGCTTAAGGAGTACCGGTATCTCCGCCCTTGTGCGCCCGGGGATATTGGGATCGGCTCCCGCCCGTAACAAAAACCGCACGACATTTGTCCGATTGCCGCGCGTAGCTTCCCACAGAAACGTCCGGTTGTGCCCGCCGCTTTTCGCCAGCAGCAGCGACGGATCCCGCTTGAGGTGCCGTTTTACAGCAGTCAAATCTCCTCGCCGGACTTCCTTCAGTATCTTGTCGATACCGAATCGCCCGCTATGTCCTGAACGCGGTTTGGTTTCACTTCCCCATCCGTGGTTGTCAGTCTTCGGGCCCATCGTCTGTGTTCCCGTGAATGCCGAAATCAGTGTTTGATCATGTCCCTGCCGTTCGCAAAAAAAAACCGGCCTCATAGCCCTGCATGTGCGTTTCGAGAGGAAGCCGAATTGTTCCCGATTACTATAACGTGGCTTCGCAATGCTCAGCCGCAACCGAATGGGTGGCAGGAAATGCACGCGCCGGCTTGATAAACCAATTACTCCCCCCTTGAGGGGGAGTCGCAGAAGCAGAGCCGTCCCCTGAGCCTTGTCCTGAGCTTGCGGCCCCTGAGCTTGTCGAAGGGTCGAAGGATTGTCGAAGGGCCGGCGACTGCTGATGCGGTGGGGGGATTCCAACACCATTACGTATGCAAGCAAGCATGATTGTACATCTACGTAATCTGAGTTTAAGTCTTCAGGTGAGTGTCTAACCGTTTCACCAGGCCATAATCCACCAGTTGACGCACCCTGTACCCTGCGCCGAAGTAGATTTCCTGGGCCGGATTGTTCAGTCCTGTATGGAGCGTATTGCGCGCCACACCCCGTTTCTTGAACTCGGCACACATCAGATTAAACAGCACCGTTCCGATCTTGCCCCGCCGATAGTCCGGACGCGTCCCGATCCCGGTAAAGCTGCCCCTTCCATCCTCTCCAATACGGACCGGTCCGGCAAAACCCACCACCAAAGGACCGTCCGTCGCGATCAGCACGGGATAGGGCGGATCGCCGTCCAGACAGGACTTTACAGAAGCCTCCCAGCCACCCGGGAACAGTGCTTCCATAAACTCACACAGCGCCTTCCGATGTTCTGCCTCGCAAAACCCGAACAGGATGCCACGAGATCGGTTGTCTTCGATGTAGCCTTTAATCTCATCCTGAAGCTCAAACTCCGCGAACGTTGTTTCCATAAACAGACTCACCGACCCGCGGTTGCGGAATCCCTGATTCAGGAAAAACGTATAGGCCGGGGTCTTCATATCGACGCCTGTCGCGAATGTGATCGGATTGCCCTTGTATCCGATACGCATCTCCATCTTGCCGCAACCAGATAGAAATCTCTCCGCGGCATTCGCGAGCCTGCCCCCAACCCCGATTCGCCGATAATCCGAATCCACCACCAACACGCTGAGGTAGCCCGTCTCTCCGGGACCGGGCGCGACGGCCAGCACGAACCCCACAATCCTGCCTTCCACCTTCGCTGTTATCGCCCCCTCCGGGTCAAAGTCCGGATGCGCCAGGACCCGTTGCCGAAACCCGGCTTCATCGATCCGGAATTCGTACTTCCGGTCTGCAAACGCCCGCCGCCAGAGATCCATCACCTGCGCCAGGTGTTCGTCTTTCCAGGGTGCAATCGATATGACGCTCATTTTCAGTCCACCAATCCGTTTAACTGCCCGGGAGGTAAGCGACGGCTTCAATCTCGACCAGATAATCGGGGTGAGCGAGGCCGCTGACGAACAACAGCGTGTTCGGCGGGAACGCGTCCGTGAAGAAGCGGTTTCGTACACGGCGAAAAGCATCCAGATGACTCCGATCGGTCAGATACGTCGTCAACTTGACGATGTCGTCCAGGCTCCCTCCCAGTTCCTCGACAATGGCCTGCAGGTTCGCGTAGACCTGGTGCGTCTGCGCCTCGATGTCGCCCTTCCCTACCGGGTTGCCGCCCGGGTCAAGGGCGATCTGACCGGCGATGTACACGGTGTCCCCGGCCTTCGCGACGTGAGAGTACCCCACGCCCGCCGTCGAGTGTACGCTTGCCGGATGTATGATCTCTCGGGCCATTGCTCATGACCTCCTGGTTTATTTATTGTGTCAAGTATCAGGCGCGGCGTCGTGATGTGCAACTGAACAGAATAGATGGCAGGAATCGTGCGCGCCCGTTTGATGAGCCCGATCACTCCCCCCTTGAGGGGGAGTCGCAGAAGCCAAGCCGGCCCCTGAGCTTGTCGAAGGGCCCGGCGAAGGGTCGAAGAGCTGTTGAATAGCGGGCATTTCGACAAGCTCAATGACCACGCGTTTTTTGGTTCATCGGACGTCATTGATCCGCTTTCAGGTGACCCCTAACCTGCCTGGAGCCCCTCCGTGAGCACGCGCCCTGCTTGTGCTGAGCTTGTCGAAGGGTCGGCGACGGCTGATGCGGTGGGGGGATTGCAGCACCATCCCGTATGCAAGTAGCGTGATGAAACGTGTACGCATTTCGCGTTGATGTCTTACCGTGAGACTAAGGTCTCGCATCCCCCACACCACCCTATGTGTAAGCACAAAGGGTCGTTTCTTACGTTCGTCCGCTTAACCTTGCACCAATCCAGGCCATCGGAATGTATGCGCCAACCAGGTCCACGACGCTAAACAGGACAGGTGCCCCTATCATGAAGGTGTTCGCAATGCCGCCAATCAGGAAGAATCCCCCAACCACCATCGCCACTGCCAACCTGCAGCTTGCGGCGATGAGCGCGGCCAGATATGCGCCCACAAGGGTCCCGAGTGCGTGCGCCAGGAACGGGAAGATGAAATGTCTGAACTCGAACAGGTGCATCGAAGACTTTATGGATTCCACGTCGGTCACATCGACGCCTTCGGGAGTCGGAATGACATAAGGCCCGACGGTGACCAGGATCATATTTGCGATACTGCCGACAGCAACACCGACGATGACAGCCAGGACGTTCTTCAGCTTGGACTTCATGGTTCACCTCGCGGGTTAATGCTGCGTTTGGCGGGCGCCCACAAGGGACGCCCCTACAATGTCAGGGGGAGTCGATCAGGGCTACATGTGCGTGATCCGATGCCGCAGACTGGAAGTTTGAGGTACTGTCGAAGGGCTGTCAATCGCGCCGAGGCGTTTCACCTGCCGCTCCTTTCAGCCCGTGAGACATGGCAGCACGTTTTCCGCCTTACCCTGCACGAATAGGTCTTCCTTGTGCAGAAACTCCGGTCGATCCGGAGATACCGAAACGATTTGCATTCCAGCCTCTCGGGCGTAACTGATCAATCCATGTTCGTCTCTCCCGAGCCCGACAGCCAGAAGGACGTTGCCTTCAGATAGCCACGCCCATCCCCTCGCACCCGGTTTGAAGTCGTCAGGTTTCTTCATGTGGACGTTCACAGATCCCGCCCTCTCGTGGAGCTTGTCTTCATTGCCTGTAATGACATGCCGAACGCGCCCTATTTCCTCGAGATCCGCCAGAGCCCTGTGCGCATCGTTGGGTTCCGCCTGTATGAATGCAGCTTGAAATCTCGCAAGAATCCTCGCGAGTTCTCGAGGCCTTTCGATCATGAATTCCGCTACGGCGCCAGGAAATGGTTCATGCAACGGGAAGTGCCGCACCAATCCCTGTGCGCCTCTGAAGGTCGGGATGCCGCTGCTTGCGGAAATTCCGGCTCCCGTGAGGGCAACCACGGGGTTTTGTGAAACGAGAGATTGCAGGTCTGAAACCGCGATTTCTCTTGCGGCTTCCGGACGCGCTCTCGTGCTCACCGGGTAGTATTCGTTTCTGGCACTAAGAGGATCATCCGGCTTTTCCGCTTTCGACTCGAAGCGACTGAAATGGACTCTTCTCAGGTCCGCTGAGTCACCATAGTTGAGCAGAAGATGACTCGCCCTGGTCCCTTCGGCAACTTCGGAGACGATGAATTCGATATTCCAGTCGTCAGACCTATGAGCAGGATTCCCCGATCGGGAACACAGCTTCTCTCTGAGATGTTCCGGCAAGCCTCCGTGTTCATCAACTGCGTGTCTTGCCGAGCAAGCCACGCATAGACCGAGTAAGTCTACGTCGCCCGCTTCGTTCACTCCCAATCTGCCGTAGAATCCAAACGTTCTTCCAGGGCCAATAAAGGTCCAATCGAAGCTTGTAAAGCTGCCCCAGATCAATCTGTAGGATTCAAGCTGCGAGCGCGTGAGATTGAGAACGAACATTTCAAGAATGCATCTAAAAATCGCTGGTTAACGCCTTCGACGCTCCAAAAAACGCCGTTGACCGCTGTGCGGGATTCACGAAATTTAGCCCAGTTGTCTCTCCAGCCATTCGATGGCAAAGTCCGCCAGGTCCCTCGCATCGAACAGATACGAGTCCGCGGCGCCAACCCTCCCCTCCGCGTATCGTCCCTCAACCATGTATTTTTCTCTGCACGCGCTGACGTGATAGCTCCTTAAGTTGATTCAAGCCGTGCATTATCAATAGGATACTCAATTTCAGGAACGCAAGTTGCCGTATTCACGGATTGTAGACCGAACTCGACGCACTAAAGGTCACACAGCTGAATCAGCTCCAGATCAAGCATTTGGTTCAAATACGCATCAAGGAAGGGCTTGTGTGAAAAACCTACGATTATGAGCATCCGTCTGCCTGGCAATAACGCCATAGCCTCTCGGATATGGGAGGCCATCCTGAGATTCCGCACCTCCCACTGAGCCACTCGGCTACGACTGAAGGGAAGTTCGGTTCGAAAGTACATGCCCCATTGGGCTGCAACCTCTTCAGAGGCAAACTGTGAAGAGTTCAAATACCGGAACCAATTTAACATCTCCGTTCCGCTCTGGAAGGCCGTCTTTGAACGTTCAATAGACTTTTTGTATGGTTCTGAACGACGGACACTCTCGTACTCTGGATGCTCACTCAATTCTTCAAAAAACCGAGGTGGTATCTTCGCATATACGGACACGTCGGTTTGGTCGTCGATTGACGCGATCCTCTGGTGTTGCAGCATTCTGGCAAGCGTGATTCCGATGGATACGCTTTCGTGAGGCGCATGAAGATCTTCGTCGAGTTTGGTAGTTATTTCACAAGGAAGCAGTCCGTTCTGATTTTGAAACCCTTTCGGCAAATAAGACCATTGAAGAAGCGCAGAGTTGTAATCATATGCTGCCAATAGATTCGCAACCGCATCCAACCGCCTCTGAGAATCGAGAGTATCGTCCGTCTGAAGAAGAGATTCCGCTGCCTTTTCCGCTTCCTTTCTTGATACACCCATCAGGCTTTGAGCGATGCGTCCAAATTCGATCACGCTGTTTTCAGCAACTCGAATCTTGCCCATCTCCTTTACGGTTTCAGCGAAGATTCCTCCTACCTGTTCCATATCTTCAAGAATCGGTGGGGGAATATCTTCGACTCCAATCAAGTCAGGACTGAATTCCTTCAAGACGGAGAGAATCGGCTCCAACACCGCAGGCGGCTGCAACACGGACGGTTTGAAAACTTCGCCGTAGTTCCTCAAATGAGCCGATGCAAGGATCAGAACCTGCGTCTTCTGACTCTCGTCCAGATCAGGCTTGTAGCCAACATTCATGAATTCACCGAAGGCATTCGAAGCGGTCATTCGTCCCTTTTGTCTATCGTGGAAACACCAGAATTGAATCGCACCGACGTCGTTCCTTACGTACGCCGCCCCGGTGAATATCCGAAAAACTGTTCACCACCTCCCCCCGGACCACCATCGTACTGGATCCGCCTCCGTCCAGGTTATAGGCATTGTACGCGCCGAGGCCCGCAAGGAGATCCGTGAGCTCCGGAAGGGTCATCCCCATTGCCAAACTGGGCTGGCGACCATCAGCGACGATCAGCCAAAGCGTGTTATTGTCCTTCGATATCCCTATCGCCGTCCTGGGATGTCTCAGATCATAGAACCACGGCTCAAAGGACTCGCTGCCATAATCAGTAAAACGCTTGCCGTCACGAATCAACAGTGTCCCGGCACTCGTGTAGCTGCAATCTTTCAGTGGAAGCGGACTCCCCGGATTCTCGCGGGAGGTTAGCTGATAGCTGATCTTCGCGCTTGAACCCACACTTGCGTGCTGCTTCAACCATTCGGCGTACCTGCCGGACCCGGAAAGGACGTATCCGTTGGCGGGGATGAGATTGGATCCCGCATTGTCGCGGATGGCTGAAACCGTATCCTCCCGAACGATTGCCTCGACACCATTCCGGTCGGTAAGAGTACTTCGGTTCCATTCCGGAGTATAGAGGATGAGGTCATTCTTGTCGAGTTCCTCTTTTTCCTCCCCATCTTTGTCCCATCCACGGACTTCGTTTCGTCTCCGGTTGATCCCGGTCACCTCGCTTTCTTCACTCCCATCCATTGTCACCGTTATACTTAACAGTGGTTCCGCGACGATCATGGTCTGCCTGTCGTTCCTCGTGCAGATTCCAACGCTCCTGCGACCGGGCGATCGTGGTTCGCTCAGGATCTTTCCATCCAGAACAAAGAACTCGCTTGGATCGCCGTGAAAGATGTTCCATGCGTTGTTAGAAAAGGAGTACCCCGCATTTACGGCGACAACAGCGTTGTATCTCCTAGCCATATCGCTTGTCGCCTCCTGCCCGATGATCTGATTCATCGCCATGACCATCTTCAATCGATACTTCCGCAGGTCTATCTCCGCCACGTGAACGTTCTGGGGAAGCCCCTCGCTGGTCGAGTCCGCGGAGATATGTGTCTGAACCAATCCGGGTGCAACCTCGGTCACCGTCTCTTGCACGTTGGTGTTCAAGGGTGGAATCTGGTTCGCGCCGACCGTGAACCCGCTCAACAATAGTGCTGCCAACAACAGCTGGATGGTCGTTCGCTTGTTCATCTCGATCTCCGAGTCGAATGATCTAAAGCGTCCGAACACTGGACGCGGTTTCAGGCGTTCGTAAGCGTTTCAAGGTCGCGGCACGCTTTCAGCAAAGCCTCCTGGATGTTCAGAAACTCAAGATACCCGGGTGGCATTGGATACCTGGCACTGTCAAACGACTGAAGTGGATCGATGATCTTCTGCCTTGCAAAGGCGTAGAGGGCCTTCTGGTGCTCTGTCGCCTCCGGCGCCCGGTCAAAGGAGATACCACAGTTATTCCGCCACAATCGAGGATCAACCGTATCAGCCATCGCCTGAAACCGCGCGCCTCGATTCCCGAACTTCGAGCTCAGGTAATTGGACATTTTCTTAGCCTGCACGTGTGGATTCCGCACGATATCTTCGTACCTGACAAAAAGCCGGTGCGCCGCGTCTTCGGTGTGGCGCAGGATCAGCTTCATCATGTGCTGCCAGCGCAGCAGATTCATCGCCACGAACGAAATCCGGGCTTGCAAATTGGACGGCATGATGAACTTCTGCCACGAAACGGCTGTGTCCAGAGGGTGGCGAACTGTGATTATATAAATCGCATCTCCCCATATCTTTTTGAAAAACGGCAAATAATGGCAGAGCGAAGGATCCTTCCAGAACCATGGGCCACCCACGTCCATTTCTGACATCAGGACAGTGGCCTTTGCTCGATACACCGGGTCAGAAGCATAATTTCCGATTCGATATTGAAAGTCACGGTCCCACCAAGTCGCACCGGAAGCAAAATCCCCTAACTCGGCCAGAAAGTCCCATAACGGCATGTATTCCCAATAGCCTCTGGGCGCATGCGCATCAGCTGCGTGCAACTGTTCCGAAGCGCCTGCGTACGCGCCCCATGCGTGCACCATCTCGGCAACCACGGATGTCCCACTGCGCTCTGCGCCAAGTACGATAATAGGTTGGCTTTCAGAGCTGATCATTTCGAGTGCCCTTTGAAACCTCCGTCACTGACGCAATACGGTTGGCCGCGCCCGAAGCGTGACTCACGCGCGCAGCCGTCACGGCGCTGTAGCCAGGAGCCAGCGCGTCAGCTGAGGTCAGAGTTTTCAGGACGCGGTCAGCAGGATAGGCCGGCCATCGGTAATGACAACGGTATGCTCGTAATGAGCCGAGAGAGATCCGTTTGAGGTTTTCATGGTCCAACCGTCGCTGTCTTCAACGGCCCGGGCCGGTTTTTCTGCAATCAATGGCTCGATCGTAATCACAAGACCATACGTAAGCGGCGTTGAATCGTGTGGATTATAGGTATTGGCGACGATGGGGTCTTCATGGATAGCTCGACCGACTCCATGCCCCGTAAGCCCACTAACAACCCGGAATCCGTTTCGCGTCACCTCTTGCTCTACGGCACGGCCGATGCAATTGATCGGTTTGCCTGCACGAGCGACGGCCACCGCCTCTTCGAATGCGGTGCGGGCGCACCGGCACAATCTGTCGGCCTTCGGGGAGCATGGAGGAATCGGGATGGTGATTGCCGCATCCGCAATGTATCCGTTCAGTTCCGCGGTGACATCCAAGCTTACAATATCACCCTCCTCAAACACGCGATCACCCGGGATACCGTGGACGATCTCGTCATTGACGCTTATAAGATTGACGCCGGGGAAACCATAAAACAGGTGGGGTGCGGACGTAGCGCCGTACCTGTCGAGCACCAACTCGCCGGCGCGATCGACGTCCGCTGTCGTTACTCCGGCGTGGACGGAAGCCGCCATTTCCCTCAATGTGGCGGCAACTACCTGCCCGGCCTTCGCAACGCCCTCGAAATCTTCACGACATTTTATCGACAACGACCGACTCCCTTTGTAGAGGATAATTCTCAATAGTGATTTCCGCCGACGGATGGCGTCTACGATGGTGCTCGCCGAGGTCGTGACGGGGCGGGTTGCGACAGTTCTTTTCCGTTCTGTTCTCTGGTTGTCACGCTAAGATATCCTCGTCGATTACCTTCACTTGCGGCAGATTGATTTGACACTTGGACTACTATCGGTCAATGGCACCAAACCCCAGTCTTCATACTGTCGGTCGATCTCGAAACCATTATAGTACAACGATGCTGCAAGCTCCTGTGGGAAGGTGTAACGCAACGCGATATGCATTCATGCGAATCTCACGAAACGAACGGTCACGGTTGTCGACCATCGACCTCCTTAAATCCGTACTCTCGTGCCAATTCGGGGACCTCAAGATATGGTCTCGCTTCCACCTTGCTCATCACCTCCGGGTCTCCAGCCAACGCCGCTATCGCTCGGCCGGCATATACTGGTGTAAATGTCTTCTCCAGATCTTCAGGTCTGGTGTTCTCGTCGGGTTTCCAGGTTCGCATGTATTGGTGTTCGTCGCCAAGCGACAACAGGATAACTGCTATCCCGTTTTCTCGGCATTCCTCTGCCATTCCATGCGTCATTCTATTTATCGCGGACTTGAACGTGTCATAGAACAGATTCGGGTGGAACTTGCTGTCCGGATTGATCCCGCTGGTGGTGTTGACGATCAAACCGTGACCCTGCTCGAGCATTATCGAAATTGCGCCCCGAGCAGCCGTCATATTGGATCTCAAACCGGCTCCGTGCATGAGTTCCCACTGTCGCATCGGGAGTTCCCAGAACCTTTTACGCCCCCAGAACCCATCGCCCATCTCGTAGCCGCCCCAGGCGTTGTTCACGAGTACATCCAGCCGACCTTGTTCTTTCTTGATTCGAATAAAGAGCTCTTCAACCTGCTCATCTTTCGTGTGATCTATCCGGACAGGAATCCCCTCGCCCCCACTTTGAGTCACCGTTTCGGCCGTGTCCTCAATGGTTTCGTCGGGGACGTCTGTGGTCTGGTTCCCTCGGATGCTGCGTCCCGTCACATATACTGTCGCACCGGCTTCGCCCAGCGCAGTGGCAATGCCCTTCCCCCCACCGCGGCTTGCTCCAGTCACGACGGCTACTTTGTTTGCCAATGCCTTCATCTTCCGGATGTCCCGTCCCCATAGCAATGACGCATAACGATCCGCTTTACAGAAGCGGATTTGCCCTGGTCAATCTGTCATCCACACCTTTGCGGGCCCGGTAAGCAAAGCCGCCGCGAGAACCTGGCAGAATGCTGCAGCCGTAGCTTTGCTGGTATTATTCACGGCAGACTCACGCACGCAGGAGCTGGAGGCATTCCTCATAGGCTTCGAATCGCTCACCTTCTCGTTCCTCTGGATCGACCTTCTTGAGGAACAATGCGCTGCCGGGCTTCTTTCCGGTAAACTCGCGGTGGCTCCTGATATGCGCCGGATTTTCGCCGCTCCACTTGACCTCGCCATCTTGCAGATAGACGAACTTCCCTCCGTGTTCCTCGATCATCGCCTGCATGCGATCGCGATAGAAGAGTCCCTGTTCGCAAGCCGTTTCCCTGACCGTGGCCATGATTTCGGGCGGATCTTCCTCGACGGAGTCGAATTCGTTCAATGGCCCCTCGACCTCGCTTTCGAAGTCAATTTCGTCGAGATCGACCGTTCCGAATCCGCTCTGCGCCGCGACGAGGAGATGGTTGCGGTCGCGACGGAATGGCGGCGTCGGCCAATCGGACGCGGGATCGTGCCCCATCAGGCTGGCGCCCGCGGCATCGGTGGCGATGATCTGGTCCCCCGCGATGAGGGCGTTGCACACGCGTCCCTCACCGTCCCACTCACGACCCCATTGACCGGTCGTGGCGTCGATGACATTGAGACACGGGTTGGTAATACGCGCCAGATCGGGCAGCACGTAGGACAGCCGGATTGCGTGGTGGAAATAGGAGCGAACGCGACCCTCCGGCGGAATCGTGGGCGTGAGGCCGAACAGGTTCTTGGTGCAAAGCGTGACGCCCATGAACAGGTGGTTCTTCAACTTGGCGACGGAAACGACCTCATCCGCTTCGCTGAAGCACCGGCTGAGCGTATAGCGCTGAAACATACAGCCGCCGCCCGGTACGTCATATTCGGCGAAGGGGGGATAATTCGACTCCGCGTGCTCCACGTCGAATTCCTCGAGGAGCGGAAGGTAGTTGAAGTAGTCCGTCGCGGCGCCGGACGCATCCCGGCAGAATGTATCGGCGGCGACAAGCGTCGCTGAGGTCCGTTCACGCAATAGCCGAAGGACGGCGCGGAAGACAGCTTCGTCAACGAGCTCTCGACGGCGGCCATTGAAACGAGCCACATTCGTATGCCCCATGTTGAACTTGAGCGCGATACGGCCTGCCTTTTCCAGCTTCTCCCAGGTTCGCGCCAGGGGGGCGGTCGCCCGTATCAGGTTCTCGTAGACCTCCTCGTCGGAAGCCCGGTGATCGCACTGCACTGCACGAACGCTGAATTCATGGTCCATCTTCAGACTCTCCTTGTGTGAATAGCGGTTCAGGGATCAATCCATCCCCGTATATTGTATCCAAACGACAAACCGACGCACTTGCAAAAACGAAAACGTCGTTGACAGTTGAATTGAAACAACAGAGACGAACAACCGGAAGTCGTGTCGTCACACGCTGTCGGGCGGGATGATGTCAATATCCACTCATTGGTCGTCACTGTCAATCGTCACCGCCGCCCAATCAGTCTTTGAAAACATCCCGAACACAACGGAATCCCAGATTGCCCGAGCCGCCTTTCAAACGCACGCTTCCCCGCCTGGAACATCTCTTGTGAAACGGGCTCGTATACCAGTCGCCTCCCCGCGCCGACCGCGTTTCACCTCCCAGGGGCCCAACGGGACAGTGTCTGCGGTCTCCTGTATAGAGTCGCCGATCATCTCTGCACCACTGCCACAAGGAACCAACCATGTCGTAGAGACCAAACCCGTTTGGTGGAAACATGCCGATGTCCGGCGGGCCTTCTTCTCTCGTGCGATCTGCCGCCTGCGTGCCATCAAATGCGTCGTCACCCCACGGATACAGTAAAGCGTCCTGGCCACCTCGGGCCGCCTTCTCCCATTCAGCTTCCGTGGGTAGTCTTTTTCGTGCCCAATCACAATATTCAAGAACGTCCGGCAATGAGATACTCCTGACAGGCTGCAGCGGGGCATTCAGCCAGTTGTCCTGCCACGTCGCAGGGCGATAGTCTGCTGCCCGCATGAATCTGTGATACTGCTCGACCGAAACGAGATGGATGTCAATGTTGTATGCTTCCAGGTTGACGACGTGCTGTGGCTTCTCGTCAAGAAACGCTCCCGTGTAGCCCATATCATCGTCATTCACCGCGCCCATCAGAAATTCCCCTGACGGTATCAGCACCATATCGGAAACTTCGTTCTGGTTGTAGATGCGCGCTCCTCCCTCGATCTGCTTGTATTCCCGAAGCCATACTCCCGGGCGATCCGAGGTACTCCAAATGCTGTCTCGATCAGGCAATATGCATAGTTCGTGGACCACTGGCCATCGCAACGCATTCGCCGAAGTGCATATCGAAATGTGGTTCGAAATCCTCGTTGATATTTCGTTACCATCGGTCAGATGTGACTTGCCGGCCAGTCTTCTGCCTGCCGCTTTCTATTCGAGAAGTTTCAGCACGGTTGTCCGGTCCCAGCCTCCCGGCGTCGGCCCCTGATACGCGGCGAGGATGTCCAGCACCCTTGCCATGGAATGTAGTTTCAGGACAATCTCGTGTTCGGAACTCAACATTCCATAGTTCCGCCAGAAACATTCGGCCAGTGCTGGCGTATTGAGGAATACGCTAAGGTGAAGGTCCCTGGAGTCGGTAAATGCCGGTGCAAATGCGACATTTCCGAAGTCCAGCACCGCCGCAAGATTCAAGGTTGCAGGATCTACGCGAAGATTCTGCAACTGAAAGTCATGATGGACGAGGGCATCAATTTCCGCTGCTTCCATAGAATCGGCCTGGTCGGTCCAGAGCACAGTGCATCGATCGAGGGTGTCTTTTCCCAGCCAGCCTTGCTTCCGAAGACGCCGGACTGCGCGCTGGAATCTATTCTCCTCTGACTCTCGCCACGCGCTTCCGCTAATCGGGTTACCGAGAATGGCGGCGGTATCTGGTACGATAGGAATCGCGTGGAGATCGCACATTTGAGATGCGCATTGCGTGAGAATCTTCTCCTTGTCTTCGAAGCCAATCTCGCTCCACACCCGGTCGCCATCAACGCCAACCGCGTATTCTATGAGAGCATGGGGATAAGCGACAATGGAGTCGCCGGATGAGACGTAGATCCAGTCTGGCGTAGGCACCGCGCATTCGCGCTGGACGATATTAACAACCCCCTCTTCCCTTCGCATTGCCTCGTCGTCCGAACATCTGACCCAGACCTTCAATATAATCAAGTCACGGCCGGGCAATTCCAGCAAGAAGATCGCGTTAACCTCGCCGCGCCTCAATCGTCGGATCGAGGTCGGTTCCGGGATGCCGCCCCTTATACAAATGGCCTGCGCCACCTGGAGCGAAATATCATAGTCGACGAACGCCTGGTACGTCAACAGTGGTCTTTGAGCAGTCATAAACAAGCGGAAAATGGTCCGAAAATCACCTCGACCAACCACTCTCGTAGGCCGCACGAAAATTCAATGGTGGCGATGTGACTGACATGTAGACAAAGGTCTGGGTACCGGAATTGAAGAACCCGTGAAGGTCACCTTCCTCAAACCGAACAACGTCACCTTCAGCGAATTTCGCTACCTCCTCATTTTCCAGAATCAGATTTCCAGAACCTTGCAAGGCGATCCAGATCTGTTCCGATGCGTTATGTCGATGCGCAGGATTCGTGCCGCCGGGAGGGACAGAGACCTGTGTAATCGTTACCCTTTGGGACGACGAGTTCTCCGGAAACAGCAGTTGTCGAGATTCGATTCCGGAATTGCTGAACGCCTGGATGTTCGACGAGCGAATCAGTTCCATAGAAAAACCTTCTCAATCACATTTCGCCAACGAAATTTCGGTCTGCGAGCCGATGTGGGTTTGCGAACGCCACGGCGCCTGACGGATGTTGGAGCGCGGCGTCGGATGACTATCGGGCGTGTACCCTATTTGTGTGTTTCCATCGACTCCATCAGCGAGTCAATCTTGTCTTCGTAGCCGGCAACGAGCTGAGGAAGTGCTCTGACATCGGCCCAGAAGAAATCGAACGGATGGATAAGCGACCCGTCTTCTGCGTGTTCTCCATGGCGCCAGGTTTCTTCCGTGGGTCCTTCCACGCACAGATGAAAGAACCAGCGATGCTGGAGTTCATCGCTCCCGCAGTCACGCATGTCCCGGGTATCCCGGGCGAGGAACCGTACATACCTGAGCCCGGTCAGTCCCGTCTCCTCTTCTGCTTCCCGCATCACCGCATCCTGAGGATTCTCCTCCGGCTCGATCGTGCCCGCGGGAACCTGAATGCCGGCTTCCGGCGCTCCGGGATGCGTGAAGAGAAGCAGGCGACTCCCGCTGGTGATATAGGCGTAGGCTCTATGGCGAGTTGTCATTGGTCACATGACCCATAAAACACTCGACACCCCCGAAGCCGGAGGTGCCGTGTCAACCGATGTGGAGTGCTGCCGGATCGTAGTCGAGTTCGAGACACAAAGGTCACGCCCGGATTTTCGTCAATCATCTTCAGCGAGTGCTTCCGACCAACGCCTTGCCATTGTCTTCAATTCTTCCTCGTGAGTTGGCCAATCGTGAAGCGTGGCAGGATCGAAGTCAGCACCATTCGGCCTGACGAGAGTATGGACCTCAGAGTCAATACGCACCTGGTTGAAAATTACTTCGTCTGCCAGTGGCCCAAACAACTCGCCCGCAAGTACTGGTCGAAAGTCGATAACCTGTGTCGTTCCATCGTTGAATCTGACTTGAATCCGATGGGGACCAACAATCTCGAACGAAACAACTCGATGAATTGGATGGTTCATTCTATCCAGACTTGCTGTACGCCAAACTTGAAGATTTGCAATGAAGCACTTGTACCAATCGGCTACCCGGGAGCGAGGGCATCCTGCCCTCGACGGCTGATTCGCGCGGCTCTGACGCCATCAATTTCAGTATGATTTCGGATGCAAGGGGAACGATAATCCCTTGATTCGGGTTCTGTAGGGTTACAGGAAGTTCGAGGGCAGGATGCCCTCGCTCCGGATGTTCGTGGATCAAGCCGCGAAAGAGGGCAGATTTTTCTGGGGCGAAGGACGCTCGTGTTCGTTTCGAAATCCCGTCGGAAATGTAACGAATTCTTATTCTGTAAGCAAAATCCGAATCGTGACAGGCGGGATTCCATTACTACCCGTCGGAACTTCGCCTGCGAAAGTCCCTCTGATCCTTCACTTCCACGAACGTCTACAGGTGCGCAAGCCTGGAAGGCGGGTTGCCGAAAACGCAAGATGCGCGCCTGTCAATTCATGCTGTTTGTATCGGCTAAGACGTTAACATTCCCCCACCGCATCAGCCGTCGTCGGCACCTTCGACCCTTCGGAAATCCTTCGACGGGCTTGCTTCGACAGGTTCCGCACAAGCAGGACAACGGCTCAGGGACCGCAGGTTCCGGGCAGGTTGTTGGTCTCCTGACAATGGCTTAATGACGTCCAATGAACCAAATAACGCGTGGTCATTGAGCTTGTCGAAATGCCCGCTATTCAACAGCCCTTCGACGGCGCTCAGAGCGGTGCCTTCGACCTTTCGCCGGGCCCTTAGACAATCCTTCGACAGGCTCAGGACAGCGGCTCAGCGACCGGCTTGGCTTTTGCGCCCCCTCGACGGTGAGTGATTGGACAGGTTATCAGATAGGTTTTTGATTCAAGCTGAATGCTGAGAGCTGACGGCTGACAGCTGTTTTTGATGCTCCGGGTCGGCTGAACAACGAGTGTCGATCTACCTGACGGACTACGGCCATTTGTAATGCCGTATCTTGGGATCGCGGTATGTCGCCCGCGTGTCCCACCACATGGCGATGCCGATGCCTCCTCCGTCGTACCTGGCATCGGTCACCTGGTTAACGAGCTTTCCGTCGATATAGGTGGTCAGCGAACGGTGTCGTGCCGAAATGATGAGGTGGTACTCCCTTCCCTTCTCCAGGGCATGGTTGACGACACTGAGCTTGGTGACGCCGTGGATGCCCGGCTCACGCAACGTGACGTTAATCGTCTGCCAGGCGTAATCGAATTCGACGAAGTAGAAGCCTCTTCTGTCGTCGGTCACGCGGAAAGGGAACTGCATGCACGAGCCCGTTTTCAGTGTGACGAAGAGCGAGTACTCGTAATTCTTCCAGCTGGTATCACCCTGAAAGATATGGGACTTGCGTTTGCCGTCCAGTTGACCGACGATGACGTCGTCGTCGCGAGACCATCCTCCGGATGACGCGGCCGCGCCCCAACCTTCCAGGCCCTTGCCCTGAAGAAGCGACTGCCAGGGGATGATCAGGCCGCCGGGACGGCTCCGGCCATAGTCGGAGTCGGCGCCTCCGGCATCGGCGTAGGCCGTCGATACCGCGAAGAGAAGTATGAGCAAGAAAGCGAAGAGGAATTTCATGTCACCGTCCTTTGACGATGTGATGGCATGTTGTCGGGGTTACGGCGCGTTGCGATGACCGCGTATGCGACGGGAGCGAGACCCAGGAGGATCATCAGGATGCCGTTGAGCTTCCATATGTCGGCATCGAATTCAAGGTACCAAAAACCCGCGAACAGAATGGAACTCCAGCCGTTGACCACGTAAAAGAGCAAGTTGAAGCGGATATACGTCACAATGAGGTAAGCCGAGATCAGCCAGATTGGACTCTTCGTCGCGAACAGTTCGCCTGCATGGTCGAGGTCATTGGCCGGCGTGACCACGGACTGGAAGATGAGAACGACGAAGACACCGAGAACCACAAGGCCGGTCCTTCCCAGGACCCGCCACCAGACGAAGAGAAGACCAAGGAACCCAACGGGGCCGATGAGCATTCCGCTGAATTCGTCGACAAACTCACCGAACGCGGGCAGGTAGGTATTCACGTCTGCGGGCACGCCTCCCCTTGTGGACGGGTGGTACGAGAGAATGTTGAGACGTACGTAAGAGGTAAGAGCGCCAGCGCCTTCCGTGATGCCGGAAAAGCACGCCACCAGATAAACGACCTGCCACCACAGCGCCGCACCGCCCGCCTTCAGGCGGAACACATCGATCCAGTCGGAGATGCGCATCTCTTCGGGACGTTCGACGCGAAAAAGCGTATCTCCGAGGGCGCAGATCAGCAGGGCGAAGATGGTCGAAAAAGCGAAGCCCGGAACAACATCGACCAGCTTGCCAAGAAGGAAGGTGCCCATAGCTTGACTCGTGTCAAAGCCCCGGTAGAATGTGGGCAGTTCATTGAGGCCCTCAAGTATGGAGCAGAAGCCATAGAGGATGCCGAAACAGATGGGCAGTCGCCACTCGATCAGCCCGTTCCGATAGGCGCGCAGCAGGTAAATCACGGCCAGAACGAAGGTTACGATAAGGGCGATCGTGCGGAGAGTGGAGACAATGGTGCTCTTTGCAGTCTTCTCTCGCTGTTTGCGCATGAATTCTTC
>CAZKDZ010000147.1:0-13717 GCA_964551635.1 uncultured bacterium
CTTCGGTACCGTAATGATGGTTCTTCTGATGAGCCTGGCGGGCGTATTCACGCAGGTAAAGCGCCGCAAGAACCCCGAACGGCACCGCCGCCAGGCTCATCAGAAGAACCATCATTACGGTACCGAAGATCGCCGGGAACACGCCGCCTTCGGTGTTGGATTCGCGAGGTTCCGCAGACAGAAACTCCCAGACGCGCTCAAGGTACACACCGGTCTTGCCGAAGGCGCCCAGACTGTTGGGCCGATATGCGCGTACGACGTCCGCCACTGCGACCCGTCTTATCTCCCCGTCCGCCAGCCGGACCTCCAGTTGCGGGACTTCGCTTTCGGTCCTCAGGCGGTTCAACTCAGCTGCGAGAGATTCGTACCGCGTCCAATATACACGGTTTCTCACGTCGAGTTGAGATACCTGCTCCGGCCGCGTGTCAGGCGCAAGTTCAAGCCTCCGTTTTTCCAGACGGAGCTGCTCTATCCGCCGGTTGAGGTCCGATATCGCGCTGTGCTCGATGTCGCGGACCTGGTCCAGAAGCGCGCCTGTATGCCGCATCTGCTTCTGAAACGCCGACCAGCCGGCGGTACCGCCTCCGGCCACTTTGACTTCGCCCTCATACACAGCGTCCAGGAAGCCGAACAGATGCCCCCATTCCCGCCGCTCGAATACCACCGCGTCCACGGGCTGCGTTCGTTCCAGTATACTTGATTCGTCGACCCACCTGAAGTCTATTCCGTACGCGTCCCGGTTCGCCACCTTCAATTGAACCCGCTGTTCCCCGTCGCGATCGGGAATCTCCTGACGGTCCCAGACTTGTCCCATCACGCGGACGCCGCCATCGAGACGAAACGCAGTCAGCTCGGCGGGCCAGAAATAGCCGAGTCCGTTATAGACCACGAGTCCGATCAGACCTGCAATCATCAGGACGCAAAACGCGAGCGCGCCGCCCGTCAACCAGATATACGCCTGCCCTGATTTCCAGAAACTGTTCATCCAATTGACTCCAGACGTGTTCCACGAGCGACCGGAACGCGGAGGTCTATATCCTGCTGTACCGTTCCCGAAGCCGCTGCCGTACGATTTCCGCGATGGTGTTGACGATGAACGTCACTCCAGCAAGCAGGACACCGGTCAGAAAGAGCACGCGGTAGAGTGTACCCTCGTGCGGCGCCTCGGGAATCTCCACGGCGATGTTGGCCGACATGGTGCGCATTCCGTTGAAGATGCTCCAGTCCATGATGGGCGTGTTGCCTGTGGCCATGAGGACGATCATCGTTTCGCCGACCGCCCGTCCGAAGCCGATCATCGTCGCGGAAAAAATGCCCGGACTGGCCGTGGGGAGCACCACGCGAACGGCCGTCTGCCACGGTGTTGCGCCCAGCGCCAGGGATCCGGCCCTCAGGTGCGATGGCACGCTTGTCAGCGCGTCTTCGCAGATCGTATAGATGATGGGAATCACGGCAAAGCCCATCGCAAAACCCACCACCAGGCAATTCCGCTGGTCATAGCGGGTATCTGCGGAATCAGCCAGCCAGCGTTGAAAATCACCGCCCCAGAACGCGCCTTCCATCCAGGGACCGATCGCCAGAGCCAGCCAGATCCCTAAAAGGGACACCGCCACGTAGAACACTTCCGGTCCCGGCAGCCGGTCCTTCACGTGGCCCGGCAGTCTGGACCAGACCCAGGAAGCTGAGATGATTGTCAGGGCCACGGTCGGCAACAGCAACAGAACTCCCGCCACGTGGCGTTCAAGCAACGGCGCCAGCCAGAGACCGCCCAGAAACCCGAGGATCACGCTTGGCAGCGACGCCATCAACTCCACCGTGGGCTTTACAATGTTTCGCACTCTGGGGCGAGCGAACTCGGAGGTGTAGATGGCGGCGAGTACAGCCAGGGGCAGCGCGAAGAACATCGCGTAGAACGTGCCCTTGGCGGTACCGAATGCCAGGGGGATGATGCTCAATTTGGGTTCGAACTCGTCGGTACCGCCCGTGGACTGCCAGACGTACGCTGGCTCGGTATAGCCCTCGTACCAGACTTTGCCGAACAACGTCTTCAACGTCACTTCCGGATGCGGATTGGACAACTGGTAGTGGTTCAACCGCCCGTCGCCGCCCAGACACAGGAACCCGTCCGCCTTGGGTGCAAAGGTCAGACCGGTTACATTCGATCCATTCGCCAGGCTGAAAAACGTCTGGGCGGACGTCATGTGATGCAGCATCACGTGTCCGCCCTCGCTGCCCGTCAGAAACTGTTTGTCGCGCGCAGACGGCGCGATGGCGCTCACCGCCGTGCGATGGGAACGAAAGACGTGGATCTTTCGGAACGATGCATAAACACTGCTGTCCGGGTCGCGCACGGGAAACCAGGTACTCACGTGCCCGCCGGCGTCGCCCACAACCACCGATACGTCGCCAAGGACATATGCGAGGGCCGTTACCGCCAGGTCCGAAGCACGGAATCGCTGTACGAGAGTTGGGGGACCCCCAACGTCGCTAGAGTCCCAGCAATACACTTCTCCGCGGTCCGTGCCGGCCAGAAGATGCCGACCGCTCCCGTCCACCAGCACGGCTGTGGGCGCGCCGTCGACCTCAGCCGTCAGGTCGTAAACGTATGTTTCGACTTTCCCCCCGCCCAGCAGGGTCCTCTTTTTCGTCATTCCCGCCACCAGCAGCCGTCCCGATTTCGTGATCCCCGCCGCGGTCGACCGGCGTGCTCCGTCGGTACGATACGCAACCCGGGCGACCGGTTCACCCTCCGGATCCAGCGCAACGTCATTTTGAAACTCCAGTTCGGGCGTGACCAGACGTTTGCCTTCCGGGTACGTCACGCGATAATTCACCTTAACTGCGGCAACGTGCCCATTCGACATACCCAGGCCGAGGTAATCGTCCATCAGCGAAGGATGCACCGACACCACGCGGCGATCCTGAAAGACGTCGCCGCGTTCCCGACGGATCGTCTCACCGGTTGCCAGCCGGATGAAGTCGATCCCGCCCGGCCGCACCAGATACGCGACTTCCCGATATGGGTCGGCGCCCGCCGCCAACGGCCGCTCGTCCGGGCTGCCGTCCACGGTGGGGCTTGTTACGATCGTCGCAGGCGCAGGCGCCAGGAAGAGCGGATAGGCTTCGAGCAACACAAATACCAGAATGCCGAGTACAACCAGGATCACCCCCACGCCACCCACGGCGATCACCCAGCGTCCTATGCGGTCCATGGCGCGCGCTGCCGGCGTAATGCCCGGTAGCGCGCGGGACTTCCCGGTATCTGTGCCTTTCGTTTGCGCCATTCGCCAATCCTTGAATCGATCCATCGGGGCCGGAGGCCAGACTACAAACCGTCCGCTTCAAGCTTCGCCAGTTCCTCTTCAGCGACCTCGAAGGGTACAGGCATATAACCGTCCTTGATCACGTTTTCCTGACCCTCTTTCGAGAATATGTACCTGCAGAACTCTCGTACCATCGGATCGAGCTGCTTTCCCGGCGCTTTGTTTATGTAGATGAACAGAAACCGGCCCAGCGGATACGTGCCGTCGAGGACATTTTCCATGCTGGCGTCCCTGTATCCATCCGTGGGATTATCCGCAAGGGGGACTACGCGCACGCCCGAGGTTCGGTATCCTATTCCGCTGTAACCGATTCCGTACCGGTCTTCCGCAACCCCCTGAACGACGGAAGCCGACCCCGGCTGCTCCTTGACCTCATCCTTGAAATCGCCTTTCGAGAGGGCGTTCTTTTTAAAGAAGCCATACGTGCCTGATGCAGAATTCCGACCGTACATACTGATCGGCGCCGATGCCCGATCGCCGGTCCATCCCGCCTGGCCCCAACGTCTGATGTCCCCCGGATGACCCCGTCGACGGGTCTTCGAAAAAATCGCATCCACCTGCTGCAGCGTCAGTCCTCCAATGGGATTGTCCTTGTTGACAAAGACCGCCAGGGCATCCAGTGCGGCCCTCAACTGTGTGGGCGGGTACCCGAACGCCTGCTCGAACCTGTCCACCTCCGTCGCCTTCATCGCGCGGGACATGGGTCCGAATTGAGCGGTGCCTTCGATCAGCGCCGGCGGCGCGGTACTGGATCCCTTGCCCTCGATCTGGACGTTCACGTTGGGGTAGTATCTGCGAAAACCCTCCAGCCACAGCGCCATCAGGTTGTTCATCGTATCCGACCCGATGCTGCTGGCGCTCCCCGAAATCCCTCTCGCCTTTGTGTAGGCAGGAATTCGAGGGTCGACTTCCAGCGTCTGCGCCTCTGTCTGTACCGCCGCGACGATCAGGAAAGATACACCGACGAATATTCGCACGATCATTCTGCTCCTCCCAATGTTGCAGGTTAACCTTGATTCGTCACTTTTCGGGGACGTTAATTTGCATATGTGCGAGTTTATAAAGGCGATTAGAAGGCGGATTACCAGGATACACCAGGTCACCGGACGTGAAGGGAAAAAACGTCCTTCTTTACGTCGATAACGCCCCGTGCCGGAGGGCTTTATCGCGTCGCTGCGTTGCTGTTTTTGTGGAATTGAGGTCAATCGTCAGATTTCGTCCGGACAGGCAATGTAGGTCACGAAAGTTACAATCTCTTTTCAATAACGAGGGAAATCGGGAATTCGCAACGGAAACCCATGGAACAATGGTCATAACTGTTTGGCGGATCAGGCGAGACGGGTTGAGTCCGAGGCCGAATGGCGAGTAACTGTCGGGCCCGGACTAAAACCTGTAGCACACCGTCATCCGGGGAATCACTTCGGTGTCCGCGTTGGCAGGCCGCATGATCGTCGCCACGACATTGGGCATGATGTGGATGTTTGCAGCCGGCGCCACGTCGATTCCGGCGATAATCATGTACTCCTCGTCCTGTTCCGTGTTCCGGTCGGGATCGAAAAAGTCCAGGCGCCCGAATGCATCGATACGAGATTTCACGTTGAGTGCGCCAAAGGCGGATACGCCCCGTACCTGTATGTCCTCACCTGACTGCGCTTTCCTGTTATTTCGGACAAATCCCTCGATACCGAAACGAAAACTCTCGCCTGAAGTACCCAGCATCCCGGCGAACGTTATGCGATCCCTGCCTTCGGGCTTGCCTTCCCAGTCGACATATACCGTGGCTTCAACGACGTCGGTGGGTTTCAGATGAATCAGGGTGTACACTTTCTTTCCGTTGTCCGCCTCCGGGCGCTGCCCGCTGCCGTTGCCGAACATCAACTGCACGTTCACCCTACCCGCCCCATCCAACGTCCCCTTGTATCCCACCCCCAGATCCGCGGAAGAGCCGATCTTGCGCATATCCATGATTGTCTTTGCAATCGATCGATAACCCCATATTCGTTCGGAGACGTTCCACGTGGGTGTGCCGAACAACCCCATGTTCACCGTCCGGCCGTTCCTGCGGTAACGCAGATACCCATGCTTCACGAACGGCCTCATCTTGTCTTCGCCGCCGAATCCCGCATCGTTGGCTTCGTAACGCACCCGTCCGGACCAGCGGTCATTCCACTTGAGGTCGTACGTCAGATAGATCCTCCGGAATCTGAATCCGTTTTCGTTCTTGTCCGTCCCGGCGACAACGAAATAATAATCGCCGAAGGCAATCCCTTTGAGCTTGCCTTCTGCGCCGTCCACGGACCCGAAAAGACCCAGGCTCAACAGCGCGGCCCCTCCCCAGACAATCCCCTTCAGCGGCATAGCTCCTCCCCGTGTTGGCGGTAAAACGACCGACCTGGACTGGCGGTACTTGCGGTTCACCGGATTTTGTGCGCCGAGGCGGAGGTTCGACCGGAAGGCACAGCGCCGGGGGATTGAACGCCGGCGCAGACCCGTTGCGCCCCATCCGGAATTCCGATGGCAGACTGTGAGTAGACAGAGGGAATATGCCGCGGTTCCGTTACGGACACGTGACCGTCGTGTGACGAATGTGTTACGATCATCGGGCCGGCTTCCACCACACCGGACACGCCAATGCGGAGCGTGACCGCTTCAGCGCCTGTTCGGTCCTTCTTGTTTTTTGGACCGGTTCAGCGTATTATTATACGGATAGCGCAATGCCTGTTTCAGAACCGGCGCAACATGGCCGTTACAGACTCCTGAGCTATGACGACTGAACGAAGAATCCTCAGGGAAGCGCGAAAAAGGCTGATGCCTCTGGGCATCGGCTTTCGTTTTTTGTTCCGATCCTCGCGTTGCACATCCAGGGCAGGTTCTGACGGCTAACTCGCCATGAAAAACGATGTATGTACACTTCGCCTGCCGGCATCGGCCGATCCACGCAGGATCTGGGCAGAGGCCGCCGGTTCCCATACCTGCGAACCGATGTACGACACCGTGCAGGTGCAGACCTTTTTCGACACGTTCGACTGGCGTCTTTTCAACAGGAACCTGGTACTGCTCCGTGAACAGGAGGTCTACCTTCTCTACAGCCTGCCGGACGGCAAGACTGTTGCATCGGTCAGTCTGTCGAGGGAATCTGAACCGGTATACAGCACGGATTTCCCGGAGGGAGACTTGAAGGAGGTCCTGCGTGCGCATCTGAGCGTGCGGGCGCTGTTGCCTCTTGCGCGCGCAAGAACCCGCAGGCAGACCGTTCGCGTCCTCAACAGGAATGAAAAAACCGTCGTTATCGCAGAGCTTGAACAGGCCAGGGTGACGGGCGCCGCGCGTAACAAACAACCGTTCAACACGGTGTCGCTTCGGGCCGTCAGGGGGTATGAGAAACATTCCCGCAGGCTGGGCCGGTCCCTGCGCGACGCCGGCGCCGAACCCCGGACCGAAGACCTCTTCCACGCCGCCATGCGCGCAACCGGCAGGAAACCTGGGGACTATACCTCGAAGCTCAGTATCGTGCTGGAACCTGATCTGAACGGCGCGGAGGCGGCGAGGCGGATCCTGGGCCATCTGTTCAGAACAATCAGGCGCAATGAAGCGGGGATCAGAGAGGACGTCGATACCGAATTCCTGCACGATTTCAGGGTGGGTATCCGCCGCACCCGATCGGCACTCAGCCAGATCAAATCCGTTTTTCCGGAAATCCCGCTCGGTCGCTTTCGGCAAGACTTTTCCTGGCTCGGAAAACTCACAAACCGCCTGCGCGATCTGGACGTCGCCCTGCTAAAGGAAGACGCGTACCGGTCTCTCCTGCCAGGATTTCTGCGGCCTCGCCTGGACCCGCTGTTCGAATCCCTGCGCGCGGAACGTACGGGTGAACACAGGCGTCTGGCCGCCGCTCTGGACGACGACAGATATCAGAGAATCGCGGCGGACTGGACGGCGTTCCTGGAGAGCCCGCCGGAGTCCGGCTCTCCAGACAATGCGGAAGCGCCGGCGAAAGCGCTGGCGCGAAGGTTTATCGACAAAAGACACGGTCGCGTGATCCAATTGGGAGCCGCGATTGAAGCGTCCTCCCCGGACGCCGAACTGCACCGGCTTCGGATCGAATGCAAGAAATTGCGATACCTCCTCGAGTTCTTCTCGTCGCTCTTTTCCGAGGGAGAGATCCGCCTGATCATCGCGCAACTTAAATGCCTGCAGGACAACCTGGGCGACTTCAACGACCTCTCCGTCCAACAGGCCGATCTGAAGAAATATCTGCAAACATTGTCCGCGGAGAGAACTCACCCGGAAACCTTCGCCGCCATAGGCGGGCTCATCGGCTGCCTTTATCGCGAACAGCAAACCGTCCGCGCGGCGTTTTCAAAGACATTCGCTGAATTCAACCGGGCGGAGGTCGCCGCCACGTTCCGACGCCTGTTCGCCTGAATCTCGAGAGCGAATTCCATGGCAACAGTCGCCCTGTACAACATCAAGGGTGGGGTGGGAAAAACCGCAGCGGCGGTGAACCTGGCCTATCTCGCTGCGAGCGATGGCGCACGGACGATTCTGTTCGATCTGGACCCCCAGGGATCAGCCGCGTTCTATTTTCGCATCAAGCCCTCCAGGAAACTGCCGGGTGGAAAATTCCTTCGCGGTGGGCGCAGGATTGAGAAGCGCATTCGCGGTACTGACTATGAGAACCTGGACCTGCTTCCTTCAAATCTGTCGTTCAGAAACCTGGACACGACGCTGAGTAAACTCAAGGGCCCCTCGAAGCGGCTCCATCGCATTCTGAAACCCTATCGCAAGACATACGACTTCATCTTTCTCGACTGTCCGCCCGGCATCGGTCTGGTGTCCGAAAATATGCTCTTTGCCTCCGACATCGTTCTGGTACCCTGTATTCCAACCACGTTATCCATGCGTACCTGTGACCAACTGGTAGGCTTCTTCAGATCCAGGGGCCGGGACGTCTCCGGGATCTACCCTTTTTTCACCATGGTCGAAAAACGGAAGCGCATGCACACCGAAATTCTGACAGCCGGCAGAGATCGGGAACACCGGTTTCTGGATACGCAGATTCCCTATGCCTCGGAAGTTGAAAAGATGGGTATTCACCGGGAACCGGTCCCATGCTTCGCTCCGGGTTCGGCTGCCGCGAACGCGTATCAGGATCTCTGGCATGAACTGAAAGCGATAGTGTCGAGCCGTTGACGAGCGTCGTCGGAGTCCGTCAAACTCCAGAACCTTAGTGACTTGCAAAGCCCGATTCCGATTGACTGAGGCTTTGAGTTGGATTATAATTGCGCGTTGTCGTTGTCCGGGACGCAAGTCAACCACGAGAATCGCGGTATGAACCTCGACGATCCGAAATTGTATACCAACCGGGAAATTTCCTGGCTTCGCTTCAACGAACGCGTCCTCGAGGAGGCCCGGGACTCGAAGAATCCTCTGCTGGAGAGGGTGAAGTTCCTCGCCATTGTGGCGAATAATCTGGACGAATTCTTCGAGATCCGCGTTGCGGGCCTGCTTCAGCAGATGGAGGCCGGTGTTCCCGATGCCGGCCCGGACGGGCTGTTACCGGAAGAGTTGTATGAAGCCGTTTCCGTTGAAGCCCACCGGATGGTCGACGAACAATATGCCTGCTGGAACGACGAGTTGTTGCCCGCCCTGAAAAAGGCCGATGTGCATATCCGTTCGTTGAAAGACCTGAATAACGCGGAACAGGCATTTATCCGGGACTACTGGCGGGATGAACTGCATCCTGTTCTCACGCCCCTTACCGTCAACCCGGCACATCCTTTTCCACGCGTCGTGAACAAGTCGCTCTGCCTTGCCGTATTGCTCAGGGACAGCGACGGCGACACCCTGTTCGGCGTCGTAACCGTTCCGCGCGTGCTGCCTCGTCTTATCCGTCTGCCCAGGGAAGACGAGGGCAGGCGCATGGATTACGTGTTCCTGGCCGACCTCGTGCGCGCGCACATCCCGAAACTGTACCGGGGCTACAAGATACTTGGCACGGCCGCTTTTCGAATCACGCGCAACAGCGATCTCTACCTCGACGAAGAAGAGGCCGACGACCTGCTTCTGGCCATCGAAGACGAACTCAAACGCAGGCGCAAAGGCGATACGGTCCGGCTGGAGATCGACGCGGCTGCGCCGAAACAGATCGAACGGCGGCTTCGGGCGATCTATCATCTGCGCGAAAAGCAGGTTTACCGCGTCAACGGGCCGGTCAATCTAAACCGGCTGATGATGCTCTACGCGGCCACGCGACGCCCGGACCTGAAGGACGCGCCGTATATTCCGGCAGAGTACCCATTCGCCGAGGACTTCAACCAGCTCTTCGCCGAGATCCGGCAACGGGACATCCTGCTGCACCATCCATATGACTCGTTTTATCCGGTCGTGCAGTTTATTCAGTCCGCCGCCAGGGACCCTGACGTGCTGGCCATCAAGCAGACGCTCTATCGTACCACCGAAGACTCGCCGATCATGGATGCGCTGCTCAAGGCCGCGGAAGCGGGCAAAGAGGTAACGGTAATCGTTGAACTCAAAGCCCGGTTCGATGAGGCATCCAATATCCGGTGGGCCCGGCAACTGCAGGATGCGGGCGTATACGTCGCGTACGGCGTGGTTGGCCTGAAGACGCATTGCAAGCTCTCCATGCTGGTCCGGCGCGAAGCCGACGGCCTCCGCCGCTACGCTCACATCGGGACTGGAAACTACAATGCATCGACGGCGCGGATATATACGGATCTGGGTCTGATGACGGCCAGGGAGGACATTACCAGCGACGTGGCCGAGGTGTTCAACCTGCTCACCACCCAGTCCGAACGCCCTGAAGTCAAAAAGCTGCTCGTGGCTCCCTTCAATATGATGGATTCCATTCTTGCGAAAATCGATCGGGAGATTGAACACGCCAGGGCCGGTCGACCCGCCCGCATCGTCTGCAAAATGAACTCGCTTCAGGATGCAAAGATCGTCAGAGCGCTTTACCGGGCTTCCCGGAACGGCGTTGACGTGGACCTGATCGTCCGTGGGATCTGCTGTATCCGCCCGGGCATTCCCGGAATCAGCGATCGTATTCGCGTCAGGAGTATTGTCGGGCGCTATCTTGAGCACAGCCGGATTTACATGTTCGAAAACGGATCCAAACCCGAGGTTTACACGGGGAGCGCGGACTGGATGCCCCGCAATCTCAGGCGACGCGTGGAAATCCTCTGCCCGATCGAGGATCCGGTTCTCATCCGGAGAATCCAGTCCTGGATTCTCTCCCCGTGTCTGGCGGATAATGTCAAAGCGCGCGAAGTCCTGCCTGACGGCGACCATCGCCGCGTGGAGGCCACGAACGGACGGACAGCCGTTTCCTCACAGGAAGTCCTGATGGGGCTGGCGAGAGGGGAACAGTTCGAGATACCGGACTTCTTTGCCGCCAACGGACCGGGCCCGCCATCAGGCTGAAGCCTGACAGAAAAAGACGGGGGACGCTTCTGCGATCCCCCGTCTTCATTTCTTTCGCGCTGCTATACAATCGGCAATGTGAAGCCGAACGTGGACCCCGCGCCGAGTATGCTCTTCGCGTAAACCCGTTCCCCGTGGGATTCGATGATGTGGCGGACAATCGAAAGGCCCAGACCGGTTCCACCCATACTCCTGGAACGTCCCTTATCCACACGGTAAAACCGTTCGAACACGCGCGGCAATGAATCCGAAGGGATCCCGATTCCGTTATCCACGACTTCCAGCGCCACGCGTTCGGCCGAGCCGACCGGCCTCGTAACCGAATCCGGATGGCCGGCATCGGGCGCAAGAACAACCAGCGGCGCGTTGTCCGGACTTGCGATATCCTCTTTCGCCCCGATCCGTCTGGCCGCAACCCTCACCCTCCCGCCTCGCGGTGTATATTTCACCGCATTGTCCAGCAGGTTCACAACGGCCCGCTCTACCAACTTCGGGTCGCCGCGAACCGTAAATTCATCCTGAGACTCCACCGAAATCGCGATGCCCTTGTCGGCGGCCTGTTGGCGGATCGAGTCGCGCGCCCGGTCCACCGCCCGCCGGATCGCGAAGTCATGCATTTCTATCGTCAGACTGTCGGATTGCAACCGCGACAGATCGAGCAGATCTTCCAGCAGCAGCTGGAGCCGCTCTGAATGCGTGAGTATGGTCTGCACGAATCGATGGGCGGTTGCGCGGTCTTCAAGCGCGCCTTCGGCCAGTGTATCCGCGCACCCTTTGATGGCCGTAAGCGGCGTGCGTATTTCGTGCGATACATTGGCCACGAAATCCTTGCGCGCACGCTCCAGCCGGTGCAGTTCGGTCGTGTCGTAGAAGACCGCTACCACACCCGTCACCGTGCCATCCCGGCGAACGGGTCCCACGTGTACGTCGAAATGTCGTTCGGGCATTCCCGATGCCGTCATCGTACGCGTCAGGGCGTTGCCGGTCCTCTGTGATTGTTCGATTGCCGCCTGAACCTGCACGTCGCGGACCATTTCCACCAGCGGCCGTCCCCCGGCGGGGGAGGTCACGCCAAACAGGCGTTCGAAGGTGCGGTTGGTCAGCAGAACGCGGCCGTCGGGTCCCGTAACAAGGATCCCCGCGGTTATTTCCGCGAGAATCGTCTCGAATTGCGACCTTTCGCCGAGGATGGCCGCGATCCGGTCCCGGACCTGCTGCCGCGTTGAATCCAGCGCCCGCGCGAGATCCCTGATTTCTCGTGGCGATGCATCGGACGGAACCCGTTCATCGAAGTCGCCTGCCCCGATGGAACGCGCGACGCCGGTAAGTTTCCTCAACGGTCTCGACACCGATCGGGAGACACTATAGGTCAGCAGCAGCGCCAGGGCCAACCCCAGCACGGAGGCCAGCAGGATTTCGTGAAACGTACGGTTTGCGTACAGATGCACGGCGGCCATGGCGATCGCGATCACCACCGCGCAGAGCAGCATCAACCGCCAATGTAGTCGCATCCCACGCGCCTTCCTCAAAACGCTCGTTCCGGGAATTCACAAAAATGACCCGTGCCGACTTAAAAGAGCTAGACACAGGCCACTCATGTAGAACTATCCGTAGTCCAGAATTTCAACTTGATCCGATAAACTGTCGCGAAAAGTTTCCCCTGGTTACAACACTGCTCATGCCGCCTGCAATGGAGTCAACTCTTCCGGATTGAGCAGGGGAACATCCAGCTCTTTCAACACTTCGTTAATCTGGTCCGAAGTCACGTGAGTCGGAGCAGTGATCTCCAGTCCTATCGGGTGTCCTTCCGCCTCATAGTCCACCAGCAATCCCTTTCGAATCTTCTCTGTCCTGACACTCCTTGTTCCGGCGGTTCTTGGAAAATACAAGTACGCTGCCAGCGGTCGCCCGTTTCGAAACGTGATTTCCAGATATCTGTCCCTCATCGCTATTTTCTCTCTTCGTCTGGATAGGCGGTGACAATGACAAGCAATTCACCTTCAGCATCCGGCTCGACAATAACCTCCCAACCCGTCCGACGATACCGGCTCTCTATTACATATCTGCCGTATTGCTCATCAGGCCGGAATCCCACGGCACGGTCCAACATCTCTCTCAGCGCAATTTCAGTAAAGTTCCGTTGCTCCATTCGTTTTTCGACGTGTGGTGTGATTTCCAGTTCCCATTTCCACCAGTAGGGCCAATTCATCTTCGCCATCCAAATGGAGTCTGGACAGACGCTCTGCAAATATACGGAATTTCAGACAACAATGATACTTTCTTTGACACCTGGCATTCAGCCGTGAAAAGGGGAACGACGGAGGTCGCAAGAGTAATGACGTGCATTTCAAGCGTCAGATGCGCCTGCCTCCAGCGAACCCGCTGTATTCGTCGAGGAACCACTCGGCCTGCTTTGTCATGAAAACGCCGATCTCTGTTCCCTTGAATGAGAAAGATATCATGAGCCTTCCAAGGTACATGTCCGTAATGAGGACTTCCATGTTGAGTGTCTGTTCGTCGATCCAGGCGGCCGAGGCCTGGCATTCGTATTCAACGCCTGGAACCACGCCGATCTGTTCACCGAAGTAATTGCGTTGCGGGAATCTGCCGGACACCATGCGCCCTATGCCGAACCGAAGCAGGTTGTCGCCCTGACCGTTGGTGTACTCCCACGCTCCCTGATCGCCCTCGAAGGACAGGCGCAGGCGGGTAATCCCCATCGGGTTGTCTTCCAGAGTATACCAGGCTCCGTTGACGGCCGACGCCACCGCCGCGTTGCGACTTCCGGGGACCGGAAGGACATTAAGCCTTCCGATTTGATCGGAGAGTTCGGCATGCGCGTCGGGTTCCTCCGGAAGCGGCACGCCTGAAAGGTGGGGAAGGAGTTCTTCGCGCATCACGGTGGGAATGGCGCTGCCGGCGGGTGCGCCCTGCGTGTCGGCGGTGCACGC
>CAZKDZ010000148.1:0-5697 GCA_964551635.1 uncultured bacterium
GGGCCTGCCACATGCATGGCGCGAATCAACTCACTGGCTGCACCGTATAAACTGGCCTGCCAGCCCCGGAGGACAACGCGAATCGGTGCGGGACGGAACAACGCGCCCTGCTTTGGGAGTGCTCCGAAAAGTCTTCGCGTCTGTAAACAGTATGGATTCCAGGGATCGAGCAGCGATCAGCGATCAGCTCTCAGCCGTCAGCTAAAGACGAAAGGCAACGTCAAAAGCAAGATCAAGAGCAACCCCTCCGCCCTGCCCAGACCTCTCTCCCCGGCCCTCTCTCCTAAAGGAAAGAGGGAGAAAGGCAAGAAACCCGGCCTCACACGGAGACACGAAGGCACAACGGGCACAAAGGAAAACCCAAACCAGCGACAAGGCGGCCAACCACAAGGGGCGCCCCTGCAAATGCAACGGCGGGGTTCCGAGGGCAAGATGCCCTCGCTCCGGGGGGTTGGTACCGGGAAAGGGGAAGCGAGCGATAACTCGTCACGACAATCGCGAGTCGGTATCCGTCAGGGTAAACCGCACCGTATCGAACCGCCGCGCGAGAGCGATCGCCCTTTCCCTCGCGCCATCCGGGTCCCGTTTGCTCGCCGTGTCCAGGATGCAGCCAACGATTTCAGGGGCGTCCGCCTCCGTCATGCCGTACCGCGTCACCTCCTGCACGCCAATGCGAAGGCCGTGTTTCCCCATCTCCCGGGGCGCGCCGGCCGCATTGACCAGGATATGGCAGGCTTCCAGCTGTCTGACCAGCGCGCCGCTTTCGCCGAACGCATCCACAACCGGCAGCACGGTGTGAGACTCAGTAAAGCCCCGTTCGGCGCCCACCACCGGCACCCCCTGTTCCTGAAACGCCCGGCCCAGCGCTTTGGCATTGCCGACGATCGCATCGGCGTGCGCTTTTCCGCATGCCATCCACTCCAGGAAGGTACCTGCCAGCGACGGCAGCCGGCTGAGGTGATGGTTGGCAATCATCAGCGGCGATATCGCCCTCGCGACCCGTTCCGCGACGTCCCTGTCGTTGGTCAGAATCATCCCCCCCTGCGGACCGGCCAGCGTCTTGTGGGTACTGGTGATGATCACGTCCGCGCCTTCCTCGAGGGGAGACTGGAACCGCCCTCCGGCGATGAGTCCCATCACGTGGGCCGCGTCGTAGACGAGGAACGAACCGGGACTGTACCGGTCCATCGCTGCCCGCAGTTCCCGCACGGGCTGGGGAAAGATGAAACGCGCCGATCCGATGCTGACCAGCCCGGGGCGATGCTCCCGGATCAGCGAAACCGTTCGATCCAGGTCGATATTGGCATTCATTTCGTCCCACGGGATGGGAATCGACTTCAATTCCACCTTCAAGTCCGAGTTCGCCAGTTTTGCGGCGTACATGTGCCCGTTGTGCACCTCCAGTACGGTATCTCCAGGTCGCGCAAGCGCGAACAACGCGATGATGCCCGCGATATTTCCCGACAACGGTCGCAGATCCACGTACGCCGCTCCGAAGAGCCGCTTCGCCAGGTCCTGCGCCAACTCCTCCATCCGCGTGAGATACGCGTTTCCCGGATACCCCCGGTTCCGCGGATCGATGCCGGTATACGACCCGTACCTGTGGTCGAGGTCGTTTACGATCAGCCGCTCGACCAGCGGACTGGGTCTGGTTTCCGAGGCGATCAGATTCAGACAATCTTCGCGAAACGCCGTATGCTTCTCAATCAACGAATCGATTTCCGCGACTTTGCGTTTGTAGTTCATCAGGATATCCCTTCTGCACCGCATCTCAGGATAACGCATAGATCAGGTCGACTTCGCTATAAAGTAGCGCCCGAGCGAACGTGCCCTCACCCAGGTAGTCCGATGCGTTCCACGCCCTGGGCGCGCTGTAATAGGCCGTTACGAGCCGGTCCCCCAGCCTGACGGTGGAGGGGTAGCCCAGGTCGCGGTTCCACAGGTCGTCGCACACAATCAGCGGACCGCTCCACGTCCGCCCGTCATCCTTGCTCAACCGGGCCTGGACGCCAAAGGGATCGTGCCGCACGCCATAGACCATCAGAATCCAGCCGTTGGACAGCAGCGTGAGGTCCGCCGGGTGTTCCCGCTCCCCGGTCACCTCCGAGGGCGCATCCCAGGCATACCCTCCATCCGAAGAGCGGGACACAGAGACCAGGCCGCCCCGGTCCGCCGAACGCATCGCAGCCAGAAGGACGCCATCGGAGGTCAGAAGCAGGGCCGTTTCGTTGTACCCCTGGGCGATCAGCGATGGACTGTGCCACGTCCGGCCGCCGTCGTCTGATCGAAGGAGATACGCGCGGTCGTCCGCTTCGTCTGCTGAATCGTTATCGGAACCGTAGAGCGGCAGCAGCATTGGCCCGTCGGGAAGGGACACTACGTGGCCGAACGCGGAGTGCTTTTTCATCGCCGGGAATCCGAGCGGCCGATCGTCCTCCCAGCTTCGCCCCCCATCGCGCGACCGGGCGATACGCATCTCCACCCTTCGCAATTCCGGCTTCCAGCTACCGTCGCCGCCATAGGAGCCCTGCGCGTGGTACGCCAGCACGACCGTTCCGTCGGGCGCCACGCCTACCGCTGGATTCCGGTCGTCCGCGGAAGTATCGACGATCACAACCGGCGCTTCCCACGTACGCCCGCCGTCCGTCGAACGCATCGCCTCCAGCCGGCCGGTAACGCCAATGTGACCGGCGCCGGCGCGGATCACGGCCAGGACGTCCTCGCCGCCCACGTTGGTGAGCACGGGAAAATAGCCGCGGTCCCTGCAGAGATACACCTGGGAAGCGGAAGGAAACCTGCGAAAATCGATGGTGGCCATGAGATATCCTTTCAAGATCAGCCAACAGCAGATGGCAAAACCGAAAATCGGCTCACACAAAGACACGAAGGCACAAAGGACACAAAGGAAAAACCAGAAACAGCGACAAGCCGGGCAACCACGAGGGTTGCCCCTACATGTTCCACACATGCGGAATCCGCCAGGTGTCCCCCGGCGCGACGTCGTATATGTAGAATGGTTGCCCGGTAAACGCCGGTGCTTCGCCGGGATCGGCGAGCGTGAGCCTGCCCTTCTCAGCCGACTTCAATCGGGGCCCGGTCTGCCCGCGCACGTGTGAAATCGTCTTTCCGTCAAACAAATCGCGAACGACCTCGAGCTTAAGCATCGGGGTGTCAGTAATCAGCGTTGCGCCTTCCACGTTCGTGATCCTTCCCTCGCTCAAGAGCAGGTCCATCTCCTCCATCGCGATCAGATACCGGCCCTCGCCCGCATCTTCGATGGCCGTGACTTCGTATGACGAGTTACAGATGTAGTCGGGATGCGCGATGACCACCGTCCGTCCCGTCAGCGAACCGTCCAGCGGTAGCGGGACCCGCGACGCGACGAGGATCCGGCGGCGGTCGATATCCACCGCATGTATCTGTCCCGCCCATTCGCCGGGACCCTCCATTTCAATTTCTCCGAAACGGAATCGCTTGCCGTTCACCACCTGCGCCCGCCGAATCGCGCCGCCCTCGCGTTCAACGAATGCCCAGTCTCCGTCGAAGAGGAACGGCAGGCCGTCCACCTCGCCCTCCGTGACGCCATCCAGGCCGAACAGGATATAGTGGACCCGCCTGCCAATCTCCACCCTCATGCCCGCGGTGCGTCCGCCCGCCGGCAGCGGCGCGACCCCGTCAATAAAAGGACTGCCTGAAAACGGCTCCAGAACGCCCGCGAACCGGTTTTCCTTTCCATGCTGTCCCGAACGCCGCACGATGACGTACCGGTCCCACGGGCTGTGGCCCTGCAGTCCCGTCCCCTCGGCGAGCCCGGTGATGACCGTTGAACCCGCCTCGCCGGTCATATGCAGCCGGATGCCGGCGCCGCTCTCTTCCGTCCGCCAGGCTGCCGTCAGGCTCCCGTCCGTACACGCCCTCGCCACGTCCTTCACGTACCCGTATCCGGGCGCGTCTCCGAACGGGACGCCGGGTCCGGCGAGGGTGCCTTCAGCCTGCTTCTGAAAGGACCGGCTCCCGGACAGTGAGATTTCGAACCGTTCCGCATTCTCGCCGGCCCAGCTGTGGAAACTGTAGTCGTGTTCCGAACCCCCGGCCGTGCGAAACAGATCGGCCACGTAGGCCCGATCGTCGTCCACCGGAACCAGCGCCACCGCCCGCCGGTACAGGCTCGCAAGGCCCGGATAAGCCCGTTCGGCGGACGCATCGGCCAGCCGTACCCACGGCCCCTCCACCAGCAGATTCAGGCTGCCCGTTGCGAACTCCTGGTTTCTGCCGTCGATGACCGCTGTAAAATGGCTGGCCGTGTGCGTCTCCCATCCGTCCTTCTTGGGCGCCACCCAGCTTGGCGGATAGGCCAGGTCCGCGGACAGATCGTAACCGTACGCGATGATATTCACCGCCAGCTTGTCCATATGCCCGTGGCCGCGGTTCCCCTTCCCGTAGTTCAGCACCACGTGCCGGCGGCCGGCCTGTTCGCTGCCCGCGCGCAGGATGCAGAAGCCCGAATCGTGCAACACGTCGCTCGCGCGCGATGTACTCCCTGCCTTCACCGCCTCGCGCCACGGTTCGCAGTGGAACAGGAGATAGAGGTCGCCGTCCCTGCGCGCGGCGTCCGGATCGCCGCCGGTACCCGCCAGGATCCGGCGCGCGTACAGGTCCCGCGACTCGGGAAGACGCAGGTAGCCGATCTCGTCCTCCAGCGAATACGGCGTGCGCAGCACGCTGTTCCGCCCGCCGCCCGTGTCGCCGATCATGGGCACACGTCCGTCGCAGTCCACAGCGCTCGCGAATTCCATCATCTCCCGAAGCCGGAACTTCGGGTCGCGATACAGGTCGACCGGCGACGTAAAGTGCTTTCCATCATGAAACCCGAGGGTCCACTCGGCGGCGTTCAGCGCGCCCCGTATGTTGCCCGCGCCGTAGCCGATCGAGTCGTACCAGAACTTCCCGTCCCGGAAGAAGCTGTTGGACATCACGTTGTAGAGACCGGTTGGCGCATCCAGGGCCTGCCGGATCATCGCCCCGTTCTGAAGACACGCCCCCACCTCGAGCAGGCAGTAGAGCGACGACGTCAGGAAATCGCCGCCGGCGATGGGCAGCGTCCGGTCCAGAAACTCGTAGGCATAAGCGAACAGGTTCCGGTGGATATTGAATGTGATGTCCGAGGTTGCCTCCGGCCCGTCCGCACCATTCCTTGACCGATAGAAGTCCTCGAGTTCCTCGTCCTCCCCGATCGCCTCGAAGACGAGATCGCAGGTCAATGCCACGTTATGCAGGAAGGACTGCTCCCGTCCGGACGCCTCGCCAACGTATCCGCGGATCGGGTCCTTGCTCCGATCGTAGCCCTCGTATCCCTCCTTGATGCCTCGCAGCCTCCCGTACACTTCAGCCAGGCGGTTCAGCAGGATCCCCGCTTTGCGTGCATATTTCCGATCGCCCGTAAAGACGTAGGCCAGCGCCAGCGCCTGGGAGGCGGGCCTTCCCTGGTGCCCCTCGCCCGTCTGAGGCGCGTAGGGACTCGAAAAAAGCCGGTAGAGCAGATAACATCGATACGCACCGACGAAATAGTAGGTGACGCCGGCGTTCGGGAACCCCTCGGGGGCCACCCACCCCGGTCCTTCGTCCAGCACACGCACCGGCTCTCCCGTGCCCGGATTCTCAACTTCGATGCCCTGGTACCACCACTCGCCTCCCAGT